>NZ_MUET01000030.1:0-31377 GCF_001995685.1 Salinivibrio sp. IB282
ACCATGCAATAGGGCAATGCCCTGACAACATCGTAAAAACGACAGGAGACAGGAAGATGAAAAAATGGCTAGTTGCCGCCGCTGTAATGGCCGCGGTTGGGTCAACCTCCGTAGCAGCCAAGGATTGGAAGGTCGTACGTTTTGGTATCGAAGGGGCGTATCCTCCATTTAGTTGGACCACTAACGAAGGCGAGCTGAAAGGCTTTGATGTCGATATGGCCAATGCACTCTGCGAAGAGATGCAGGCAAAGTGTAAGATTGTGGCGCAGGATTGGGATGGCATTATTCCATCGCTGCTGGCACGTAAATACGATGCCATTATCGCTGCGATGTCGATTACCGAAGAGCGGAAGCGAAAAGTTGACTTCACCAACAAATACGCGCTGATCCCTAATAAATTTGTGGCCGAAAAAGGCACGGATCTGACCTTTACCAAAGAGGGCTTAGAGGGCGTTAAAATTGGTGTACAACGTGCGACGACGCACGATAAATACCTGACTGATAACTATGGTGACTCGGTGGATATCGTTCGTTACGGCACCTTTGACGAAGCCTATCTGGACCTAAAAGCAGGCCGTATTGAATCAATCCTTGGCGATGCGTCGGCACTCCAACAAGGGCTGCTCGACAAAGAGGGGGGTGACGAGTTTGCATTCATTGGCCCGTCACTCACTGACCCTGAGTGGTTTGGTGAAGGCTTTGGTATTGCGACACGTAAGCAAGACAAAGAACTGACCAAGAAGCTCAACCAAGCGATCRATTCGTTGCGTGAAAAAGGCGTGTATGACGAGATTGCTGCCAAGTACTTTGACTACGACGTTTATGGCGAGTAATAGGCAGGCGGGCAGCATGAAAGTGCTGCCCGATTCATATGATTGATTTGAAAGGTTACGAGTGGTCCCTGCTCGAAGGCGCATGGGTGACCCTTCAGGTTGCGCTGCTCTCGTTAGGTCTTGCCATGCTACTGGGTATGCTGGGCGCACTGGCGAAACTCTCCAAATTTGGCTGGCTGCGTGGGATAGCGACCGTCTATACCACAGTGATACGCGGGATCCCTGATCTGGTGCTGATGATGCTGATTTTTTACGGCGGGCAAATGCTGCTAAATAACAGTTTGTATGGCATCAATGAGTGGCTTAACGAATACATGGCCGGTCAAGATCCCAATCACGACTGGACATCTTATTTACCCGATTACATCGATGTGAGCCCATTTATTGCCGGGATCCTAACCATCGGGTTTATCTTTGGTGCTTACATGGCGGAAACCTTCCGTGGCGCGATTATGGCGGTGGATTCAGGAGAGATGGAAGCCGCACGTGCCTATGGCATGAGCAGCAGTTTGGCATTCCGCCGTATTCTGCTGCCGCAGATGATCCGACATGCGCTGCCAGGCTTTGGTAACAATTGGTTGGTGCTGCTCAAAACCACCGCGCTGGTATCAATCATTGGCCTTGATGACATGGTGCGAAAAGGGGCGCTGGCGGCCGGCTCAACCCAGATGCCCTTTACGTTTTACTTTACCGTTGCCCTGATTTTCTTGCTCTTTACCAGCATCTCGACCACGGGACTGCGCTGGATGGAGCGCCGTTTTAGCATTCACACGCGGTAGGTGACCATGGATTTTTCTCTTGTACTCGAAACCTGGCCGATATACTTAGACGGCCTTTGGACCACCGTGTGGTTGGTGGCTTCTGCGTTGGTGATTGGCTTAGTGGTGGCGGTGCCGGTGGCGGTGGCGCGTAATGCGCAATTTCCTTTATGGCGCTATCCCGCATGGGCGTTTATTTACTTTTTCCGTGGCACGCCGCTGTTGATTCAACTGTATTTGATTTACTACGGCTTAAGTCAGGTAGTGAATGTTGAAGATACCTTGTGGCAACATGCTTGGTTCTGCGCCTTGGTAGCCTTTGTGCTCAACACAGCCGCTTATACCGCTGAAATCATCCGTGGCGCCATCAATGGCCTTCCTAAAGGGGAAGTCGAGGCGGCGATTGCTTATGGCATGAGCCCCTACAAAGCTTTTTCGCGCATTGTGTTGCCGAGCGCGATGCGACGTGCGTTGCCCGCGTACAGTAACGAAGTGGTGTTTATGCTCCACGGCTCAGCGGTGGCAGGGATTATCACCATTGTCGATTTAACCGGTGCGGCTCGGATTGTGAACTCGCGCTATTATGCGCCGTTCGAGTCGTTTTTGACTGCGGGTGTGTTCTATATGGCGCTGACATTTAGCATCCTTTGGATGTTCCGCTTAGCGGAGCGCCGTTTCCTACGCCATTTAAAGCCGCTTAGCTAATTGGCTTAATCTCAAATAATAAACGCCGCAGTGATCCCCTGATCATCTGCGGCGTTTTTTTATCCAAAGTGCGTGCCTTGGGGCTTACTTAAAGGTCGCCCAAATCGGTGCGTGATCTGATGGCTTTTCAATCCCACGCAGTTCGTAGTCAATCCCCGCTTCAATACAGCGGCTGGCCAGAACTTGGGTGGCTAACACCACATCAATACGCAGGCCGCGGTTATCGTCAAAGCCGCGAGAGCGGTAGTCGAACCACGAAAACTGATCGTTCACGCTAGGATGTAGGGCACGGAAGGTGTCAACAAACCCCCAATCCATCAGGGTGCCCAGCCACTCACGCTCTTCGGGCAAGAATGAGCACTTGCCAGTGCGTAGCCAGCGTTTGGCGTTTTGCTCGCCAATACCGATGTCATCGTCTTTCGGGCTGATATTGATATCGCCCATCACCACCAGCTGTTCACTCGGGTCACGGCCAGCTAAATAGGTCATGAGGTCTTGATAAAACTTCCGCTTGGCGGGGAATTTAGTTTCGTGGCTGCGGTTTTCCCCTTGTGGGAAGTAACCATTGAGCACAGTGATCGGCTTGCCGTGTTCGTCTTCAAAGGTCGCCATGATCATCCGGCGTTGAGCCTCCTCGTCATCAGTGGCAAAGCCTTTTTGTACGCTGATGGGGGACTTCTTACACAGCATTGCCACGCCATAATGGGCTTTTTGGCCATGAAAGTGCACTTCATAACCCATGGCTTCGACGTCAGCAAGGGGGAAGGCGTCGTCATGAACTTTGGTTTCTTGTAACCCGATCACGTCAGGTTGATGCTTTTCAATCAAGGCTTGCAATTGATGCAAACGAGCACGAATACCATTGATATTGAATGAAATGATTTTCACGTTTGAGGCTGCCTTTGTTGTCTTGTTAATAGCAAGACACTTTACCAGCTTCGTTCAATGAACGGAAAGGCGGCCTCTATTTCTACCGGTTATGGAAGCGCGCGATATGCGCTAAGCGTTAGTGCGCGAGAGAAAACTCACCCAAGCATTCGCCTTGGCTAAAAATGGCGCCAAGCTCGGTGCTGGGATCAAACTGCAGCGTCGGTTGGGATAATGTCGGTAGGCGATGGAGCAAGTGCTTGAGGATAATATCCCCATTAAATTGATGAATCGCGACCTGCCAATTGGCAAGATTAGGGAGTGAAAAATTAACTATCAATGGCGTTCCTTACTGTTTTGTTTGTGTTGTTAGCGGTTTTCGTTTGTGTTTGCGTACGGCGTAAATGATACCAGTGACGCAGTCTGCCGTTAGTGGCGGCCATATTTTATCTCCATGAGTTATATGATTATTGCTCTGCCCCCTCAGTGGTTATCCATCATGAACCGCGCAAATGCGCCGGTCCCTTTGGAATGAGCGATCACCATCAATACAGTGATACCCACCAATGAGTGATAGCAAAAGGGTTGTTAACGGGTTATCAATCTAGGAAAAAAGCGAAAGTGGATTGCTGCAGAGAGTCTATGCGGGAAATAGCGTGGTCTGTCTCGACTTTGACTTGATGTCTTTTGATGCTCCGTATCTAAGAGCTTCGGCTACACTACAGTATTTTATGCGGATGTAAAGGGCTTTTTAGAAACCCGGTGCCTTTATGTTTCGTGTTCGACTCTATCGGCAATGAGCGTTTGAATGGCTTTCGAAAATTTCGAATGTTTACAGATTTTCGAATATTTCAGATACTGAACAGTACATAGGCTTATACCGCCTGAAATCAAAGCCGAGAAAAATACGATGAATATGACAACACTGCCAAGTGCCGAAGAAATCACACTGGCTAAGCTTAGTAGCCAAGCGTTATCAGCCGTTATAGAAACCAATGGTGAAGCGCAAAAAATTCATGTCGTCGATAAGTCTGGTCAGAGTCATGAAGTCACTATTCCATCAAGTGCACTAAACATGATGATTGAGGTGCTGACGCAATTAGGCCATGGTAATTCGGTGAGTATTACCCCTATTCATGCTGAGCTGACCACGCAAGAAGGGGCTGACATGCTCAATATGTCTCGTCCGACATTTATCAAGCTGCTTGATGCTAATGAGATCCCATATAGTCGTACAGGTAACCGCAGGAAGGTGGCCTATGCCGATTTGATGGCGTATAAGAATCGCTTAGAAGAGAAACGGCTAGCAGCACTTGCTGAACTATCAGCGTTAGATCAAGAAATGGATATGGGGTRTTGATGACATCCTATACGGTAATTTTAGACGCATGTGTTATGTACCCCGCGCCACTTCGCAGCTATCTCATGTATTTGTCCAACACGGGGTTATTTAGAGCACGATGGACAGAACAAATACATGATGAATGGATCAGAAATCTCCGCAGAAACAATCCAGATGTCGACCCAGAACGATTAGAGAGAACCAAGCAGCTGATGAATGCGCATGTTCCTGATTGCTTGATTGAAGGATATGAGCCATTGGTAGACGGTTTAACCTTACCAGATGTAGATGATAGACATGTTGTTGCCGCTGCCATTAAAAGGGCAAGCAGAGTCTATCATCACCTTCAATTTAAAAGACTTCCCTTCAGAGGCACTTGATCCACTTGGTTTATCTGCCATCCATCCAGACGAATTCCTATGCGACATGTTTGAATTAGATAGCAGCGCTTGCGTTAAGGCTGCTCAACAACAAAGGCATGGCCTGAAGAGCCCTCCCATGACTTCAGATGACTTTTTAGCCTGTTTGCAACGGCAAAAACTACCTAGCTTTGTCTCAAAGCTAAGAAGCTTTAGCTGTATGCTTTAGTCGAGTTCGCACATCAATATTAAGCGTTAGTGCTTGCCTAGCGTTATACCTACCACGCAACGCTCAGCGAAGGTTGTTTGGTAAAGCCGAGTTGTCTTTAAAAAGTTATGCCAAGCTGCAAACGAGGGTGTTGTACTTCGCGGTTGAATTCGCGTTCACTTTTTCATGAGCAAATAATCAAAAATTTGACGAAGCTATTATTTTTATATGGTTACCATGGCTCAGTATTTTAATTGACATATGTTTTTTCATATATATGATTTATCGTATGTGTTGATAAAGAGAAAATGCAGATGTGTCACACACTCACTTTTTACAAAGCTTTATCCGAGCCCACTCGGCTGACCTCCCTATTGCTACTCTCGCAGCATGGTGAGTTATGCGTATGCGATTTGATGGAGGCGTTAGCCCTGAGTCAACCCAAGATTTCTCGACATTTGGCGGAGCTACGTAAACATGATTTTGTGATAGGAGAGCGTCGCGGTAAGTGGGTCTATTACCGGTTGCATCCAGCTTTACCGGAGTGGATGCGCGGTATTTTACTGACCACGGTAAAACACAATCCTGCCATGTTGCCACCTGTTGAACCAACGGCCTTAAACCAGACTTGTTGTGAGGAAAACCAATAATATGAATGATAACGAACTCCCAAATATCACGGCCGATGCGTTTGATATTCCGTCGGCTGATAAGTTTGCGGTGCAGTCATCGAGCCACCGCCCTCGTATCTTGTTGCTATATGGTTCCTTGCGGGCGCGTTCATACAGCCGACTGGTAGTAGAAGAGGCTGCGCGTCTGCTGACTGCGATGGGGGCCGAGGCGCGGATTTATGATCCTAGTGGCTTACCCGCGGCCGATAGTGTTGATCCTTCACATGAGAAAGTGGCGGAGTTGCGCGAGCTGATGATGTGGTCTGAAGGGCAGGTTTGGTGTTCGCCTGAACGCCACGGTTCGATCACCAGTATCATGAAAAGCCAAATCGATTGGGTGCCTTTAAGTCTTGGGGCCGTGAGGCCAACCCAAGGCAAAGTGCTCGCAGTGATGCAAGTATGTGGGGGCTCTCAATCATTCAATACGGTTAATCAGCTCCGTGTTCTCGGCCGCTGGATGCGTATGTTTACCATTCCGAACCAATCATCGGTGCCCAAAGCCTATTTAGAGTTTGATGAACAAGGCCGGATGCTGCCATCGCCTTTTTATCAACGCATTGTTGATGTGGTGGAAGAGCTTATGAAATTTACGCTCTTACTTCGTGACAACAAAGACTATCTCGTTGATCGCTACTCTGAGCGCGTTGAGAGTGCCGATGAACTATCAGCACGTGTCAATCAACGTCAGATATAAAAAGGAAATATCGCGATGACTCAATCTGAAACCTGTGCGCCGTCGGCCGCCCAAAAAATGGGATGGCTCGATCGGTATTTAACCGTGTGGATTTTCCTCGCCATGGCCATTGGGGTGAGTGTGGGGTGGCTTTTTCCCGACGTTGCGACCATCAGTGAACGCTTATCGGT
Source organism: Salinivibrio sp. IB282 (assembly GCF_001995685.1). Classification (NCBI taxonomy): domain Bacteria; kingdom Pseudomonadati; phylum Pseudomonadota; class Gammaproteobacteria; order Vibrionales; family Vibrionaceae; genus Salinivibrio; species Salinivibrio sp. IB282. Next base: position 6,608 of record NZ_MUET01000030.1, read on the forward strand.
CGGGAGCACCAATGTGCCGCTGGCGATTGGCTTGATCTTAATGATGTATCCGCCACTGGCAAAAGTGAATTATCGTTTATTGGGTTCGGTCACGCGCGACAAAAAAGCCATCACGCTGTCGCTGATCATGAACTGGGTCGTGGGTCCCATTCTTATGTTCGCGCTGGCGGTGCTGTTTTTACGTGATGAGCCAGGCTACATGGCAGGAGTGATACTAATTGGCTTAGCACGCTGTATTGCCATGGTCTTGGTGTGGAACGACATCAGTGGTGGCAATAAAGAGTATGGCGCAGCCCTAGTGGCACTGAATAGCTTATTTCAGATCCTGACCTACAGTGTGATGGCATGGCTATTTATCACCGTTTTWCCTCCTATGCTGGGGTTACAAAGCTATGTGGTGGATGTCACCATGGGGGACATCGCGCAAAGTGTGCTGATCTATCTGGGTATCCCTTTTTTGGCGGGCTATCTATCACGTACCGTGCTGGTCGCTAAAAAAGGTGAACAATGGTACGAAGACGTCTTTTTGCCACGTATTTCCCCGATAACGTTAATCGCTTTGTTGGCGACCATTGTGTTGATGTTTAGCCTAAAAGGGGAGGCGATTATTGCCTTACCGCTCGATGTGTTACGCATTGCCGTGCCGCTAGTAAGCTACTTTGTGTTGATGTTCTTTATTAGCTTCTTTGTGGGCAAAAAACTGGGGATCCCGTATGACCGAAACGCGTCAATTGCGTTTACCTCATCCGGTAATAACTTTGAATTGGCGATTGCGGTGGCAATAGCGGTGTTTGGCATTCACTCTGATCAAGCCTTTGCAGGAGTGATTGGGCCGCTGGTGGAAGTGCCGGTGTTGATTGCCTTGGTGAATGTAGCGCTAAGAATGAAACGGCGCTATGACTAGTCAGTTGTCTTCAACGTCTACGACGCCATGCTTGCTTGAAGCATGGCGTGATTATGAGTCGTTGCTCTATCGCTGGCTGATTAAACAAACGCATGATGACGTGTTGAGTGCGGATGTATTACAGGAAACCTTCCTCAAGGCATTGCAACAAAATGAGCACTTTTGCGCGGTGCAACAGCCGCGCGCCTGGTTGTATCGCACCGCCCATCATCTGTTGATCGACAGATATAGAAAACAAAGTAAAACATTACTTGTTGCGGATCCTGAACCACTTCCCGAGAGCTACGATGCGCCGCCAGCTATTACTGGACTCATGGCGTGTTTACCCAAAGCGTTGCGGCGCTTACCAGACGATCAACGTGATGTGATAGAGCAATGTGATCTCGGCGGCGTCACTCAGCGTGATTATGCCGATGCTCATCAACTTTCACTGCCAGCTGTTAAATCACGTATTCAGCGTGCGCGACAGCACTTACGTGAGATACTGCTGGTACAGTGTAATATTCAGTTTGATGATCACAATCGGGTATGTTGCCACTTGCGAGATTCAGACTGATTTTTTTTTGCATCCTTTTTAGCCCTTGTCCGTCTTATCCATAACGAGCGCTGATGACCTTCAAACCACCGGCGCGCTAACAAGCGATAAGAGGACGCATTATGTTTGAAGTCTTTACCTATTTTGCCGATTGGCTCGTTTATCAACTCATTGGGCTATCACCAGATACTCGACTGGGTGAGGCGATTCACTTTTTTATTGAAGACACCACCAAAATCCTCGCTCTATTGATCGTGATGATTTATCTCATTGCGCTTTTGCGCGCGTCGCTCAATGTTGAGCGCGTCCGTGACTATTTAGCCGGTAAAAAGCGTTTCTTCGGTTATGCCTCGGGAAGCTTTTTCGGCGCCATAACACCCTTTTGTTCATGTTCGAGCATTCCTGTTTTTCTTGGCTTTACCTCCGCAGGGATCCCGCTTGGCATCACTATGGCCTTTTTAATTACTTCACCATTAATTAACGAAGTGGCCATCTTGCTTTTATTTAGTCTTCTGGGATGGGAGTTTACGCTTGCATATGTCGCATTGGGGATCACTATTGGCATCGTTAGTGGCTGTTTTTTAGATGCCATCGGCGCGCAGCGCTGGTTACAGCCATTTGCGGCTAATGCGATGGAAAAGGCGCAAGCAAAACCTGACACTTCGACGCATACTCAGCCCTCTAACACATCGGAGATAACGCTGAATGCTCGCCATCAATTTGCTAAGCAAGAAATGAAAGACATTGTTAGCCGCATTTGGAAATGGGTGTTTATTGGTGTGGGCATTGGTGCCGCATTGCATGGCTTTGTGCCTGATGGCTGGATCGAATCCCATTTAGGGGCCGGACAATGGTGGTCGGTACCTGCCTCTGTCTTTATCGGGATCCCACTGTACTCGAATGCGACAGGCGTTATCCCAATCATGGAAAGCTTACTACGCAACGGCTTGCCGCTGGGAACGACCCTGGCGTTTTGTATGAGCACTGTTGCGGCCAGTGTCCCTGAGTTTGTGATGTTAAAGCAGGTGATGCAGTGGCGCTTACTCGCGATCCTGTTTGCTCTTTTACTGACCGGGTTCACGGTTACAGGATGGGTATTTAATTTACCTTTTTGGCAATTTTAGGAGAAAACAATGAAACAATTTAAAGTTCTTGGATCAGGCTGTGCCAATTGCACCCATACAGCGGAAAAGATCGAAGCGATTGCGGCAGACCAGAGCGTCGACGTTTCAGTTGAAAAAATCACCGATCTTGAAACCATGATGGCTTATCGCGTGATGTCGACACCGGCGGTAGTGATGGATGAGCAAGTCATACACGCAGGTGGCGTACCCAGTGACGATACCATTAAACAATGGCTTATCTAGTCAATGGAAGACTAACGCGTTTTAAGGTACTCAAGCAGTCTAATGGGCTGCTTTTTATTGATCCACAAAAACTGTGAAGTTTTTATAACAGCTTTCCTCGGTGCTTGCATTTCTGCGCGTGAATTATAATATACGTATATCCATATGTGCATTTAATAAAGCGTAATGAGAGAGCCTATGTTGCCTCACCAGTTTTTCAAATTGTTAGCGGATGAAACGCGCGTGCGATGTTTGCTGCTCATTGCTCGTGAAGGGCAGTTATGTGTGTGCGAGCTCACCGAAGCGCTGGACACCTCACAGCCTAAGATCTCACGCCACTTGGCACAACTGCGGGCCAGTGGGGTGTTGGTTGATACGCGCCAAGGGCAATGGGTGTTTTATCGCTTAGCCGCTGATTTACCGGGCTGGATGCGCAAACAAATTCAGGGGTTAGTTGATTCCAACTGCCTAAAAGACACTTATCAAGAAGATATCACGCGGCTTGCCAAGATGGCGTCACGCCCCACCTGCTGCGTGTAAAGGAGAGAGTAATGACAATTAAAGTCGGGATCAATGGGTTTGGCCGTATCGGTCGCTTAGCACTGCGGGCAGCATTTGATTGGCCAGAGCTCGAGTTTGTGCATATTAACGATGTGGCGGGAGATACTGAAACGCTGGCGCATTTGCTGGAGTTTGATTCGGTACAAGGGCGTTGGCATCACGCGGTGAGTGCAGAAGGCAACCGCGTGCAGATTAACGGCAAGACACTGACGACAAGCCAAGAAAAAGCGATTGATGCAGTCGACTGGTCAGGCTGCGATGTGGTGATTGAAGCAACGGGAAAACACCGTGACGCGGATTTGCTGCAACAGTACTTGGACCAAGGCGTGAAGCGCGTAGTGGTCTCTGCACCGGTCAAAGATGAGCGTGTGGCGAATATCGTAGTGGGCGTCAATGACGCGATTTTTGATCCGAGCAAACATCGAATTGTTACTGCGGCGTCGTGTACCACGAACTGCCTGGCACCGATTGTGAAAGTGATCCATGAAAAACTGGGAATTGCGCAGTCAACCTTCACCACCATTCATGATTTAACCAATACCCAAACGATTTTAGACGCGCCGCATAAAGACTTACGTCGCGCCCGTGCGTGCGGCATGAGCTTGATCCCGACCACCACAGGATCAGCAACGGCCATTGTGGAAATTTTCCCGGATCTAAAAGGCAAGATTAATGGCCATGCAGTGCGTGTCCCGCTCGCCAATGCGTCACTGACGGATGTGATTTTTGATGTGGAAACCGATACCACCGCCGACGAGGTGAATGCACTGTTGCAAGAGGCCGCGGACGGCGAGCTTAAAGGCATTCTTGGCTTTGAGGCGCGTCCTTTAGTCTCGATTGATTACCGTGGCGATCAGCGCTCTACTATTGTCGATGGTTTATCCACCATGGTAGTGGGCAAGCGTATGGTCAAAATCTATGCGTGGTATGACAACGAAATGGGTTATGCCACGCGTACCGCTGAGTTGGTGCGCAACGTCGGTCTTGTCGATCAGTAAGTGATACTTTGTAACGCTGGCGGTGCATGCAGTGCATCGCCTTTATTTACCGCTTTTATCAAACCTAAATAGACGGCCACTATGTTTGCTCAATTAAGCCAATCTGTGCGCCAGTACATGCTGGTTACCTTTAACTATTGGAACTTCACTATCACCGACGGTGCCCTGCGGATGTTGGTGGTGCTGTACTTTTATGACTTAGGCTACGGCACCTTAGAAATTGCCTCGTTATTTTTGTTTTACGAATTCTTTGGGGTAGTGACCAACCTTGTCGGCGGCTGGTTAGGGGCTCGATTAGGGCTTAACCGCACCATGAATATTGGCCTAGGCATGCAAATTGTGGCGCTTACTATGCTGGCGGTACCCGCGGCGTGGCTCACCATCCCCTGGGTGATGGCGGCACAAGCGCTATCTGGGATTGCGAAAGATCTCAATAAAATGAGTGCGAAAAGTGCGATCAAAACCCTGGTGCCCGATAATGCACAGGGTGCGCTGTTTAAGTGGATTGCGATCCTCACCGGCTCTAAGAACGCGCTCAAAGGGGCAGGCTTTTTTGTCGGTGGCGCACTGCTGTCTCTCATTGGCTTTCAATACGCGGTGGCAGCCATGGCCGGTGTGCTGACTGTGGTCTTTATTGGCAGTGTGGTGTCACTAAAAGCGGATTTAGGTAAAGCTAAAAGTAAGCCTGAGTTTTCAGAAATATTTTCCAAGTCGCGCAGCGTCAATATCCTCTCAGCGGCACGCATGTTTCTCTTTGGTGCGCGAGACGTGTGGTTTGTCGTCGCCTTACCGATTTATTTAGGCAACACATTCGGCTGGAGCCATAGTATGGTCGGTGGCTTTCTTGCGCTATGGGTGATTGCTTACGGCGTGGTGCAAGGGATTGCCCCGAAAATGACTGGGCGCCAAGCTGGCCATTCGCCGGGTGGTAAAGCGGCATTAGGTTGGGCAGGTTTATTGGCCGTGGTGACCGGCATCATTGCTTATGCAATTGGCGAACAGTGGTATCCGCAAGGGGTGATTATCGTTGGACTCATGGTGTTTGGGGCGATATTTGCGATTAACTCTTCACTGCATTCCTACCTGATCGTCAGCTACGCCAAAGGTGACGGTGTGTCACTGGATGTGGGGTTCTATTATATGGCGAACGCCATGGGACGCTTAATTGGCACCGTGTTATCCGGTTGGATTTTCCAAGTGTGGGGGCTAGCAGCCTGTTTGTGGGTCTCGTTCGCCTTCTTGTTCATCACGACGGTGATTTCGCTGTGGTTACCCAAAACGCMGGCCGTGATAGCCCACACTTAAACCAATAGGGGCAAGCATGCATATGCTTACCCCTGTTTCAAACTACGGCTACTCATTAAGCATGTTGCTAATTTTCTTCTGCAGCTCTTTATCTTCACGTGCTTGACGAAAAACAGCGTTATATTCTTCTATCGTCAGGCCCGTTGCTTCAATCGCTTGCGCCATTTCTTTCTGCGTCTGTGCCATTAGCGCTTTCGCTTTTTCTTCACTACGAATGCTCTCGAGCTTACTTTGATAGTCTTTAGACATTGAAACCACYTGTTCAGCGGCCTCTGCATAGCTGCTTATCACTTGGTCGGTCAGCTGATCCGCTGACAGTTCGTTTGTTTCGTTGGCAGCAAAACTTGGCAGACTGGCTGCAACAACAAACGCAAAAGATAGGGTCGCTAATAAACGTTTCATTAATACTCTCCTTTTATTCATCACGGTCACCCTAAAAGAGATGGAGAGTGACGGTCAAACGCGAATAAGCAATCAGACAAATTCTCACAAGATCATGACATTGTTGATGCTGTAAGGATTGCTCAGTTTTTTCGAATAACTCCAACAAGTTGCTCTGCCGACTTTCCCTCGCGCACTCCTTATACTGTATAGCGTAGAGAGAGGAGGACGTATGGGAAAACTGATAGACGGTATTTGGCATGATGTGTGGTATGACACCAAGTCTTCGGGAGGGCGATTTGTCCGTGAAGACGCGGGTTTTCGTCATTGGGTGACCGCCGATGGCCAAGCTGGACCCAGTGGCGATGCGGGCTTTAACGCTGAATCAGGCCGCTATCATCTGTATGTGTCTCTTGCTTGTCCGTGGGCGCATCGGACTCTGATTATGCGTCATTTAAAAGGGCTTGAGCCTCATATTGATGTCACCGTGGTGGCACCTGAAATGTTAGAGCATGGCTGGACATTCTCAGAGCCAGAGCCCTTATATGGCTTTGACTACGCGCACCAGTTGTACACCAAAGCCAAGCCTGACTACACGGGTCGGGTCACTGTGCCGATTTTATGGGATAAGCAAACCCAGACCATTGTCAGTAATGAATCAGCCGATATCATTCGGATGTTTAATTCGGCGTTTAATGATATTACGGGTAATCATGACGATTATTACCCAGAAAACCTGCGTGCAGCGGTTGATCAGTGGAATGAATTTGTTTACCCCAACGTGAACAACGGCGTGTATAAATGTGGCTTTGCCACCGAACAAGCGGCTTATGAAGACGCCTTTGATCAGCTATTCAGTGCATTGACGGTATTGGACGACCATCTGAGTCGCAACCGCTATCTGGCCGGCAATCAGATCACAGAAGCAGACTGGCGGCTGTTCACAACGTTAATTCGCTTTGATCCTGTGTACGTGGGTCACTTTAAATGTAACAAACAACGTATTGTCGATTACTGCAACTTGTTCTGTTATATGAAAGAGTTGTTTCAGGTGCCAGGCGTGGCCGAGACGGTCGATATGCATCATATCAAAACCCATTACTATTACAGTCACGGCAACATTAATCCGACACGCATTGTGCCTAAAGGGCCAGAGCAAGATTTGTGGTCGCCGCATGGGCGTGCATCAGTCAGCTCTCGTGGCAAGTGATTGAGCCGTTGACAAAAAACAACGAAAAAGGGCCAGCAGATGCTGGCCCTTAAAGATGGTGGTGGAGGAAGGATTCGAACCTTCGAAGGCTGAGCCGTCAGATTTACAGTCTGATCCCTTTGACCGCTCGGGAACTCCACCGGAGTCTTACTTTGTAAAGTGGTGGTGGAGGAAGGATTCGAACCTTCGAAGGCTGAGCCGTCAGATTTACAGTCTGATCCCTTTGACCGCTCGGGAACTCCACCACGGAGTCTTGCTTTGTAAAGTTGGTGGTGGAGGAAGGATTCGAACCTTCGAAGGCTGAGCCGTCAGATTTACAGTCTGATCCCTTTGACCGCTCGGGAACTCCACCACGCGATTGGGGCGAATCTTACCAAACCGATTGGAGCTGTAAAGGGTTTTCTCAATCTCAGAATGCGGTTGGTGTTTTTTTCAACGTCTTGCGTCCAAAATCAGCGATAAGCGTTGTTTTTATCGCTTTTTGAAACCTGCCTTCATTTACATAGTCTGAGTGCTATGTGGCAAAATCTCGAATTTGGATGTAATACCGAGCAAAAACAACGTCTTTACAATTCTTTAAGGACAAAAAAAAGTAGATCAGTACACTGGTGCTATTCAAATAATAAGGTGTGATGCAATGAAAAAAGGAATGCTACTGGGCGCCGTGATGTTGGCCGGCGTTGCGTTCTGGCAGTGGGAAGGTATACAGCCCTCGAACGAGGAAGCCTCTGCGCCACCACCAGGCGCTCGCTCTGTGGATGTGATGACCGCACCGGTAGAAACCCAGTCTGTTTCACCGTCTCTGTCGTTAGTGGGAAACGTCAAAGCTCATCAACAGATCAGTATTGAATCGGAAGTGTCGGCACGGATTGAAACCGTCCATGTGCAGCCGGGGGAAACGGTTGAAAAGGGCGCACCTTTGGTGACATTTAACCGTGCTAAAGCCCAAGCGGCTGTGTTGGAAGCGTCGGCCTATCTGAATGATGAGATGCGTAAACTTAAAGAATACAATAAGTTGGCGCAGCGCGGAGCATTGACGCAAACCGAGTTGGAAGCACAACAAGCCAGCGTCAACATTGCCCAAGCCCGTCTGCAGTCGGCGCAATCTGATTTAGATGATCATCGCCTAACCGCGCCATTTTCCGGGCGTATCGGTTTGTTTGATCTTAGCGTCGGTCAGCGTGTGGACATCGGTGAAACCTTGTTCAGTCTCGATAATCTGTCGCGTATGAATCTGGATATTCAAGTCCCAGAGCAGTATTTCAGCCGCTTATATCCTGATATGCCGGTGGCAGTGACCTCCCAAGCTTGGCCGGACAAAACGTTCAATGGTGAGATTCGGGTCGTGGATTCGCGTATCAACCAAGACGCATTATCTGTCGGTGTCCGGGTCGCGTTGGATAACCCTGAAAGCCAACTGCAACCTGGTATGCTGATGGAAGCAAAATTGGCCTTACCACAACAGCAAGCGGTGATTGTCCCGGTGCAAGCGCTGCAGTATTCCGGCACCCGTCGCTATGTGTTTCGTGTTGATGATGAAGGTATCGCCCATCGTACCGAAATTACCCTCGGTGCACGCATTGATAACCAAGTGGTAGTGAGTAAAGGACTTGAACCGGGGCAAAACATCGTCATACAAGGCTTGGTGAACATGCGCGATGGCGCACAAGTATCAGTGTTAAATGCAGAAGCGCCTAAACATCAAGCTGATGATCAAAGCCGTGTCGATGAGACCGCATCTGAGACGGAGGCCAGCTAATGTGGTTATCTGATGTGTCGGTGAAGCGGCCGGTGATGGCGGTGGTTTTGAGTTTACTGCTATGTGTGTTTGGTGCTGTGTCTTTTTCGACGCTCTCTGTGCGTGAGATGCCGGATATTGATAGCCCTGTGGTGAGTATTTACACCGGATATTCGGGCGCGTCGGCAAGCATTATGGAAAGCCAAGTCACACAGTTGATTGAAGATGAGCTGTCCGGCATTAGCGGTATTGATGAAATTACGTCAGTCAGTCGTAATGGCTCATCGCGTATCACGGTGGAATTTAACCTCGATCATCCACTGACTGAAGGCGTGAGTGATGTGCGCGATGCGGTGGCGCGTGCGCAAGGTGGACTGCCCGATGATGCCAATGATCCGATTGTGTATAAAGATAACGGCACCGGTGAGGCCGCGATATACATTAATCTTGCCTCATCGGAAATGGATCGCAACCAGCTCACTGAATACGCCCAGCGCACCCTGGAAGATAGGTTCAGTTTGATCTCCGGCGTAAGCTCGGTCGATTTATACGGTGCGCTGTATAAAGTGATGTATGTAAAACTGGATCCGACGCAGATGGCAGGACATGGCGTCACGACCCAAGATATTCTCGATGCATTGCGGGAGGAAAACCTAGAAAGCCCGGGCGGGGAAATCCGCAATGACGTGATGACCATGCCGGTGCGTAGCGATCGTTTGTATCGTGATGCGGAAGATTTTAAACAGCTGGTGATACGAACCACAGCTGATGGCACCGCGATTTATTTGTCGGACGTGGCGGACGTGGCGATTGGTTCACGCAATGAAGATGCGACCTATAAAAACAATGGTATCAACAACCTGAGTTTGGCCTTGATCCCACAATCCGATGCCAATCCGCTTGATATCTCTGATCGTGCCCATAAGCTCGTGGATGATATGCAGGCGTTTCTCCCTGAAGGCACGCGTCTGTGGGTCGATTATGACACCACCATATTTATCGAGCGATCGATAGAGGAAGTGTACAGCACGCTCTTTATTACTGGTGCGTTGGTGGTGCTGGTATTGTATATCTTTATCGGCCAAGCGCGTGCGACACTGATTCCCGCGGTGACCGTGCCTGTGTCATYGATTTCGGCCTTTATYGTTGCCTCAGCATTGGGGTTCTCGATTAATCTTCTTACCTTAATGGCGCTGATCTTAGCGATTGGGTTAGTGGTGGATGATGCCATCGTGGTGGTCGAAAATATCTTCCATCATTTACAGCAAGGCGATAAACCCTTGGTGGCCGCGTACCGCGGGGCGCGAGAAGTTGGCTTTGCGGTGATTGCGACCACGGCGGTGCTGGTGATGGTGTTCTTACCCATTACCTATATGGACGGCATGATAGGCAAGCTATTCACAGAATTTGCGGTGATGCTGGCCGTGACCGTGTTGTGTTCATCCTTGATTGCTCTGACGCTGACGCCCGTGCTGGGCAGTAAGTTACTGCGCTTAAATGTGTCATCCAGTCCGGTCAACCGCATTGTGACACGTGGGTTTGAGCGGCTTGAAAGCTATTATCGGCGCGCTTTAGTGCAGGTGCTGCGCTGGCGTTGGATGGCCCCAGTAGTAATCCTACTTTGCCTTGGTGGCAGTGGGGCGTTAATGCAATCTTTACCGTCTCAGTTGGTGCCGCAAGAAGACCGTGGTGTACTGTTAGCCTTTGTGAAAGGCGCTGAAGGGACGGCTTATAACCGCATGGTGGGCAACATTGAGCAAATTGAACAGCGCTTAATGCCACTGGTGGAAGCGGGCACCCTGAGTTCGGTGAGCTTGCAGACGCCCGCGTTTGGTGGTCGTGCCGGCGATCAAACCGGCTTTGTGATCATGCTTTTACCGGATTGGGATGAGCGCGACCGTTCAGCACAAGCCATTCTCGGGGAAGTGCGTCAGGTACTGAATGGCGTGCCAGATGTGCAAGTCTTCCCATTTGCCCCTGGTTTTGGCGGTCGAAGCTCTGAGCCGGTGCAATTTGTACTCAGCGGCCCAGACTACCMTGAGTTGCATCGCTGGGCTGAGACCTTGGGTGAAATGAGTCGTGAAGCGGGCATGATTGATAGCCCAGACTATGACTACAGCCAAAATACGCCTGAGCTAGTCGTCAAAGTAGACCGCCGTCGTGCGTCTGAACTTGGCATTTCGGTACGGGGCGTCTCCGACACCTTGGAAGTCATGTTAGGTGGTCGCGCGCAGACCAGCTACGTGGATCGCGGTGAAGAATACGATGTTTATGYGCGCGGCGATGAAAATGCGTTTAGCAGCAAGAGCGATCTGAGTCGTATCTATATGCGCAGTCGTAGTGGTCAATTGGTCTCGCTGGATGCGGTAACCACGGTGGAAGAAACCGCCTCTGCGCAGCGTCTAAGCCATACCAACAAGCAAAAATCGATCACCTTATCGGCGCACTTAGGTGAGGATGTGACGCTCGGCCAAGCACTCGATTATCTCGACTCCGCGGCGGCCGAGACGCTGCCAGCTGATATCTCGGTGGGCTACTCGGGCGAGTCGAAAGATTTTCGGGACAACCAAACCAGTGTGCTGGTGGTGTTTGGTTTAGCCCTCTTGGTATCGTACTTGGTGTTAGCGGCGCAATTTGAAAGCTTTATCAACCCCTTGGTAGTGATGTTGACGGTGCCCATGGGGATGCTAGGTGGCTTTTTAGGTTTGTGGCTGACCAACCAAGGGATCAATATCTATAGCCAAATTGGTTTGATCATGCTGATTGGGATGGTGACGAAAAACGGTATCTTAATCGTGGAGTTTGCCAACCAATTGCGTGATCGTGGTATTGCATTTGAAAAAGCGATTATCGATGCGTCAGTCCGTCGCTTGCGACCGATTTTGATGACGGCGTTTACCACTTTGGCAGGGATGATCCCGCTGATCTTGTCAACCGGTGCGGGGGCGGAAAGTCGTATCGCGGTTGGGACGGTGATCTTCACCGGTATGGCGTTTGCGACCTTTGTTACCTTGCTGGTGATCCCGGCGATGTATCGTCTGCTCTCCATTCATACTCACTCGCCTGAGTATGTGGCGCAACAGTTGGATAAAGCGCTCGCGGTAGAAACCGTGCATCGGACCAGTCATGGTGAGTTTGATACCCATCCGCATGATGAGCCGCACAAATAACGATGTGTTGACTCTCGACACAAAAACCGCCTCATTGCGAGGCGGTTTTTTATTGCTTGTCGCTGCCAGTGGATGCGCGCTGTTACGCGTTTTCGGCTTGTTTGCGTTGCAGTGCGGCTTGTACGTCTGCTTGGTTGGCCAGATAGTCATCTAAGCCACGCTGACGCAAGTGACAGGCTGGACACTCGCCACAGCCAGTGCCTTTAATCCCGTTATAACAGGTTAGGGTGTGGTCGCGCACAAAATCGAGAGCGTGATACTGATCGGCCAATGCCCAGGTCTCGGCTTTATTCAGCCACATCAGCGGCGTCACTAAGGCGAGTTGTCTGTCCATGCCGCGCTCAAGGGCTTGCTGCATTGATTGAATAAAATCGTTACGACAATCTGGATAGCCAGAAAAATCGGTTTCGCAGACACCGGTGATCACAGCCTCAGCGCCAATTTGATAGGCGTAGATACCCGCTAAAGTCAAAAACAAGATATTACGTCCCGGCACAAAGGAATTGGGCAGGCCGTTCTCGTTCAGTGCATTGGAAACAGGAATGTTGTCGCGTGTGAGCGAGCTAATCGCCAATTCATTGAGTAAGCCAACATCCAATACCTTATGCGCACTGACTTTGCGGTTTGCAGCAATCTCACGAGCAACATCAATTTCTTGCTTGTGGCGCTGGTTATAGTCGAAAGTGAGGCAATGCACTTCGTCGTACTCTGCTTGCGCTTGAATCAAACAGGTGGTTGAATCCTGTCCTCCGCTAAATACCACAACGGCTTTTTTCATTGGTTTGTCCTTTGGCGGTGCTACTTACCCAGTGTTACACAGAGCACGGATGGTACCCCTGTGTGGTATCGACAGCAAGCCAGATGCGATGATCTGAGTGTTGCGTTATCACAAACAAAACCCCTGCTCCTGTGAGCATCAAGTGCTACAGTAACGGTATTTAGATGTCACGATTGATCGAGCGATGAAAGTAGAACGAGTAACTACCTCATTAAATGTGGATGATTATGAGTTAACGCAGAGCCGTCTTGCTATCTTAGAAGGGATCGCGCGTGGCGAGCGCGCAATTACCGAAGAGAAGCTCTTGAGTCACCATGATGCCAAAGAACAAATGTCCAAATGGCTCAGCGGCTGACTGCGCGTCAGGTAACGCGCAGTGTTCGTCTTTATGTTTACTGTTTCGCGACAAAAGCTTTTAACCCTTCGAGCGTCTCGACTGGGATAGGGCAGCTTTTACCGGTTTTAAAATCGCAATAGACAACCAAGGCCTCGCCCTCGGCCACACAGCGCTCTTGATTGTGACTATAGATTTCATACTTCATCGCATAGCGCTTTTCTTGAATATCCTCGACCCAAGCGACGGTGGTGATGGTATCTGGATACACCAAAGGGGCGCGATAATCGCAGCGGGTTGAGGCGACCACGGGACCAACATTCAGCCGTTTGGCGAGCTCGAACACTTCCAATTTTTCAAGCATCACCACACGCACATCTTCAAAATAGCGAAAGTACACGGTGTTATTGATGTGTTGCATGGCATCCATGTCGTTCCAAACAATCGCCTGCGTATGAGAGAGCGGGTAGTTTTCTACTGGGATATTAGCCACAAGACAATCCTCCTTAATTGTGTGCCTTGATTGCACACCAAGCCCAATGACAAGACAAGCTGCGCAGGTATAAATACGGAGCTTTGTCTAACAATGACGTAACAAAATACATAAGTCGACAAAGTGGTTATCAGGGTGTGTGGCGCTAATCGGTTAATGTGGCAGCAATCAGACTCTGGTATGATACGCCCCCTTTGGCCGTGCTTGGGCGCGGCATGATTTACTTTTGTTGTGGATACGACTTTGACTGATACCGCTTTTTCCTCGCTTGCGTTACCCGCTGATTTACTCGATAACTTAGCAACCTTGGGTTATACGCACATGACGCCCATTCAGGCGCAGAGCTTACCGTCTGTGCTTAGTGGGAAAGATATTATTGCCCAAGCAAAAACCGGCTCGGGGAAAACGGCGGCGTTTAGCCTAGGAGTGTTAGCCAAACTGAACGTAAAACGCTTTCGCGTGCAATCTTTGGTGCTGTGTCCAACCCGTGAGTTGGCCGAGCAAGTGGCGGTTGAGATGCGTAAGTTGGCGCGTGGTCGCCATAATGTCAAAGTGCTGACGCTTTGTGGCGGCGTATCGATTGGCCCACAAATTGGCTCACTGGAGCATGGTGCACACATTATTGTCGGCACTCCGGGGCGTGTCGACGATCATTTACGCAAGGGTACATTGCGCCTCGATGATGTTGAAACCTTGGTGTTGGATGAAGCCGATCAGATGCTGGATATGGGCTTCCAAGATACCTTGGATGCTATCATTGCGCGTGTTCCCGCTCATCGCCAAACCTTATTATTCAGCGCCACCTTCCCGCGCTCGATCAATGCTATTGCGCAGCGAGTGCTGAGCCACCCTGTCTCCGTTAAAGTGGATGAGGTGCAAACGCAAAGTACAATCTCGCAACACGTCTATAAAGTTGATGACAACAGGCAGCGTTACCAGGCGTTAAAGTTACTTTTATTGCACTTTCAGCCGCAAAGCTGCGTGGTGTTCTGTACGACCAAAGCTCAAACCCAACAAGTTTGCGATAACCTAGAAGATGACGGTTTTAGCGCCGTTGCCTTGCATGGCGATATTGAACAGCGTGGCCGTGAGCGCACCTTGGTAAAATTTGCCAACAAAAGTGCGTCCGTGCTGGTGGCCACTGATGTGGCCGCGCGAGGCTTAGACATTGATGACATGGATATGGTGATCAACTATCAACTCGCCCACGATCCGCAAACTCACGTGCACCGCGTTGGACGTACCGGTCGCGCTGGCAAAAAAGGGGTGGCGTGTTCGCTATATAACGATGCCGAGCACTATAAGCTGGCGATGATTGGCGATCAGTATGACCGCGATTTTCTCCCTGAAGCACTGCCGTCGCAAGACTTGCTCGGCACCGTGCCTTATCAGCCTGAGATGGCAACCTTGATGATTGACTCAGGTAAAAAACAAAAAGTGCGCGCGGGTGACATTTTGGGCGCGCTGACCGGTCAAGCGGGCATTGACGGTAAGCAGGTGGGCAAAATCAATGTGCTAGATAATGTGGCGTTTATTGCAGTGTCGCAATCCTGCGTTAAAGCCGCGTTGCGTAAGCTCAATGATGGAAAAGTGAAAGGCCGCACCATTCGCGCCCGCCGGGTTTAGTTTTTACCGTAAGCTATAGAGTAGCTTGCTAAGCTGCTAAATTAACTGCAATGGTGCCATTGGCGTAGGTGACACAAGCCCCAGCACGATGATGGGTATGTGCACATTGTCAACGGGCGTCTGTCACGATCAGCGCCAATTTTAACCTCCATTGTCGGAGGCGCGCAGGGCACATCGATGCACGAGGCACACATCGTGCTGGCGCTTTTCCGACCTACGCGTGGTTTCTATATCGGTGGTGCCATCGACGACGATTGCTCGTTCCCACGCTCCTGCGTGGGAATGCATACAATGACAAAATTTATGCATTGATGGTGCCATCGGCGTAGGTGACACAAGCCCCGGTAAGATGTCAACAATGATGCACTATGCCACCTGGGCGCCTGTCACGTTTGGCGCCAAATTTAACCTCGGGGTTAATCTTTGGCTTTGATGTCCGATGGCGCCGTGCAACGGGCGCGCGTCGCAAATCACAATAAGCTTGCGCGATCGAGTTGGTGCTTATACCGACCTACGCCTGGTTTCTATATCGGTGGTGCCATCGGCGACGATTGCTCGTTCCCACGCTCCTGCGTGGGAATGCATACAATGACAAAATTTATGCATTGATGGTGCCATCGGCGTAGGTGACACAAGCCCCGGTAAGATGTCAACAATGATGCACTATGCCACCTGGGCGCCTGTCACGTTTGGTGCCAAATTTGACATCGAGGTTAATCTTTGGCTTTGATGTCCGATGGCGCCGTGCAACGGGCGCGCGGCCCATATCGTGATAATGATTGGCATTGTGCTGGCGCTTATGCCGACCTACGCCTGATCTATATATTAACGCGCCTGTTTATCCAACGTCTGTATAGACGATGGCGCGTTACCCCAACACCGTCTGCAAATCATGAGTCGCTTGGTCGAGATCCCCAATGTGCTCGCGTACCCAATCAGGGTTGTAATAGGTGTCTAGGTAGCGCTCGCCGCTGTCACATAACAAGGTGACAATAGAGCCTTTCTCGCCGTTGGCGCGCATTTCATTGGCCAGCATTAAGACGCCGTACAGGTTGGTACCGGTAGACGCGCCGGCTTTGCGGCCAAGCTGGCTTTCTAGCCAGTGAATGGTGGCGATACTGTGAGTGTCCGGCACTGTGGTCATTCTATCAATCACGCCGGGAATAAAGCTGGGCTCGACACGTGGCCGTCCAATCCCTTCAATCCGACTGCTCTCATCCGTCGTTAAGTTTTTATCGCCGGTGAGGAAGTAATCGTGAAATACCGAGTGCTCAGCATCGGCCACCATCAGTTGAGTGGGTTGGCAGCGATAGCGAATGTAGCGGCCAATGGTCGCCGAGGTACCGCCGGTGCCTGGGCTCATCACAATCCAGCGAGGGATCGGAAAGCGCTCGTACTGCATTTGATCAAAAATACGGTTGGCAATGTTGTTATTGCTACGCCAGTCCGTCGCGCGCTCGGCATAGGTAAACTGATCCATGTAATGGCCATTGAGCTCTTTAGCAAGGCGGCGAGACTCGGCATAGATCTGGTCTGACCGCTCGACAAAGTGCGCTTCACCGCCATAAAAACGGATTTGCTCAATCTTCTTACACGCAGTGTTTTTGGGCACCACAGCAATAAACCGTAAGCCAAGTAGGCGAGCAAAATACGCTTCGGAAATGGCAGTACTGCCTGATGAGCTTTCAATGATGGTGGTGTGCTCATCAATCCAGCCATTACATAAGCCGTACAAAAACAAAGAACGCGCCAAGCGGTGCTTCAAACTGCCGGTCGGGTGGGTGCTTTCGTCTTTCAGATAGATATCAATGTCCGTAAAGCTAGGGAGATCGAGCTTAATTAAATGGGTATCTGCAGAGCGTTTAAAGTCCGCTTCAATCAGGCGAATCGCGTTACCGACCCAAGTATGGCAAAGAGGTGGGGTTGTCATCATGCGTCTCCGAATGCGTAATTAACACCAGTTTACGCAAAGTGTGGGATAAAAACCTTGCTATTTTTGCTCTATAATGACGCCAAAATAGAAAAATAAACTATTAAATAATACTTAATGGAAATAAATTTTTATGACTGTCACCTTAGATGAGATAGATCGCACTTTMCTCGCGGCGCTGCAGGAAGATGCCAACTGGTCTGTGTCCGCGCTGGCCGAACGGGTGAATTTAACCACGACTCCCTGTTGGAAGCGGCTGAAACGGCTGGAATCACAAGGGGTGATCCGTGGTCGGGTGGCATTGCTTGACCCGGAAACCGTTGGCCTAGCCTTTACCGCCTTCGTCCACATCAAAACTAATGATCACAGTGAGCAGTGGTATAAGACCTTTACCGAGGTGGTGACCGAGTTCCCTGAGGTGATGGAATTCTACCGCATGGCAGGTGAGTATGATTACATGATGAAGGTGCAGGTAGCTGATATGACTCGATTTGATCATTTTTATAAAAAGCTGGTCAATTCTGTGCCAAGTCTGAATAATGTGACATCAACATTCGCCATGGAAGCGCTTAAGTACACCACCGCCTTACCGATCCGATAGGTCGTTCTGATGATAAAAATGCGGGGATAAAAAGGAGACCTCATGAAGGTGTTTTGGCAGTTAGGCTGGTTTTTTAAACGTGAATGGCGTCGTTATCTCGGCGCCATGATTATTTTGGTATTTGTCTCTGTCTTCGAGTTGATCCCGCCGATGGCCGTGGGCCATGTGGTTGATGGCGTGGTCGCGGGCGAGATTTCCACTGAGCTACTGATGTGGCTACTGGCAGGCATGCTGGCCATTTGGGTGGTGGTGTATGTGCTGCGCATTGTGTGGCGAGTCTGGCTATTTGGTGCCGCGGCTGAGCTGGGCACTGTGCTGCGCAATCGGCTTTATGATCACTTTACCCGTCAATCCCCGCATTTTTTCCGTCGCTACCCGAGTGGCGATATCATGGCGCGCTCTACCAATGATGTAAAAGCAGTGGTAATGACCGCCGGTGAAGGGGTTCTGACCGCTGGGGATTCTATTATCACAGGCGCGGCCGTGCTCATTGTGATGGTAAGCCAAATCAGCTGGCAGCTGACGCTTTTAGCGCTGCTACCGATGCCGGTGATGGCGGTGCTGGTTAATCGCTTTGGTCGTCGTTTGCACCATACCTTCACCGAATCACAAGCGGCGTTTTCTGAGCTGTCAGAGGTGAGTCAGTCCTCACTGTCAGCAGTGCGTATGGTGCGTGCATTCGGCTTAGAGCAGCACCAGATGAATCAGTTTAATCAAGTTGCCGATCGTACTGGGGAGAAAAACCTCGCGGTGGCGCGGGTTGATGCGCTGTTTTCGCCGGTGATCCAAGGCACCATTGGTGCTTCGTTTTTCCTGACCGTGTCTGGCGGCGGCTACATGGTCGCTACTGGTGAGATTTCGCTTGGGGATCTTACCGCATTTACCTTGTATCAAGGCTTGATGATTTGGCCGATGCTCGCGGTGGCGTGGCTGTTTAATATCATTGAGCGTGGGCGTGCGGCTTGGACGCGGATTGATGCGTTGCTGCAAGAGCAGCCAGACATTGTTGGTGGTGACACGCTGCTGCCAGACACCATGCAGCCGTTGACGCTGGCGATTGAGCAGTTTAAGTGGCAACCGGATGACAGTTTTGCCCTCAAAGATATCCATGTGACGCTTCCGCCCGGGGCCATGCTGGGGATTGCCGGCCCAGTCGGCAGTGGTAAATCCACCTTGTTGCAATTGCTGCTTCATCTGACCCAGCTTGAAAAGGGCGATATTCGCTATGGTGATGTGTCGATAGCGGAGGCTGATTTGTCATCATGGCGACAACGTTTCGCGGTGGTGACGCAAACACCATTTTTGTTTTCGCGATCGATCGCGGAAAACATCGCCCTTGGTCGTCCTGATGCGACCCAAGCGGAAATCGAACAGGCGGCGACACTTGCCTGCATTGATGAAGACATCCGTCAGCTGCCGCACGGGTATCAAACCGCGGTGGGTGAAAAAGGGATCACCTTATCTGGTGGTCAAAAGCAGCGTATTTCGATTGCTCGCGCTTTATTGGTGGAAGCGGAGTGTTTGATTTTGGATGATGCTTTGTCAGCCGTTGATGGTGACACCGAGCACCGCATTTTGCAGAACCTGCAACAGCATCAGCATACCCGTACCACGATAGTGATTGCTCACCGCTTATCGGCACTGGAAAACGCCGATGAAATTGTGGTGCTCAGTCATGGGCAAATCCGAGAGCGTGGCCAGCATCGCCAATTGATTCAACAGCCAGGATGGTATCAAGAAATGCACCAATATCAGCAGCTGGAAGCGGCATTGGAAGCCGATGAGGAGCCGCGCCATGACTAAGCGAGAGATCTTATTTCGATTGCTAGGCTACATGCGCCGCGACAGGCGTCAATTTGTGATTGCCACGATTTTCTTGCTGGTGGCGGCGGTGGCAGAGGTGACGGGCCCTTATTTGGTGCAAATTTTTCTCGATAACTATGTCGCCAAAGACCATTATCCGGCGATGATCATGTGGGCACTGGCCGTCGGTTATATCGTATCGACCATTGTCTCCGCGGGCTTTCAGTATCAGTACGAGCTGCGTTTTAACACCATGGCGGTGGCCATCATTCAACGTATTCGTAAAGCGGTGTTCGCCAATGTGATTAAACAGCCTCTGTCAGCCTTTGATTATGTGCCGATGGGACGGATTGTGTCGCGCTTGACCAATGACACCGAGTCGTTGAAAGAGCTGTATGTGTCGGTGCTTTCAACCTTTCTACGCAACATCGCGCTGATTGGGGTGATGCTGGTGGCGATGCTGATGCTCAGTGTGCAACTGACAATGGTGGTGCTGGTACTACTGCCTTGTGTGGTACTGGTGATGGCGCGCTATCAAAAACGCTCAGCGCCTGCGTATCGTCGGGCACGAGACCGACTAGCAGATATCAACGGGGTGATGAATGAATCTGTGCTCGGCATGAATTTGATCCAGCTAATGCAGCAAGAGCGGGCGTTCTCCTCGCGATTCAGTGATATGACTGCGGATCACCTAGATGCCATGGTGACTATTCAACGCCTGAACGGGATCTATCTTCGCCCTTTGATTGATTTATTGGCAGGGGCCGCGTTGCTGTCTTTGGTGGCTATCTTCGGTTTTAGCGGCACGGCAGTGATTGGGGTTGGGGTGCTGTACGCCTTTTTAAGCTACTTGGGGCGGATCACCGAGCCATTGATTGAAATGATGCAGCAACTGTCACTGCTTCAGCAGGCTATCTCGGCCGGTGAGCGGCTTTTCGAAATGATGGATACGCCGCCTGAGCAATATGGCCATGACACCACGCCGATCCCTGAWGGGGCCATTGCACTGCAGAATGTATCGTTTTCCTACGATGGTGAAACATCGGTGTTGTCAGACGTGAGTGTAGACGTCCCTGCGGGCGGCTTTCTGGCGTTAGTCGGTCATACAGGCAGCGGTAAATCAACTTTGGCGTCGTTACTGATGGGATTTTATCGCGCAGGTGAGGGGACGCTGACGCTGGGGGGGTTACCGATCGAAAGCTTGAGTCATCAAAGCTTGCGTGAGGGCGTTGCCATGGTGCAACAAGACCCACACATGTTGACGGGGAGTTTGCGAGAAAACATCGCGCTGGGACAGACGCTGGACGATGAAAAAATTTGGCATGCACTCGAGCAAGTGGCGTTGGCAGATTACGTGAAAGGATTGCCAGCGGGGCTGGATACCTTACTTGGTGAGGGCGGAATGACCTTTTCTGCCGGTCAGCGCCAGCTGTTAGCTCTGGCGCGGGTGTTGGTGCGTCAGCCTAAAATTCTGATCCTCGATGAAGCCACCGCCAATATTGATTCCGGCACCGAAGAGCTTGTGCAACAAGCGCTGAACAGGTTACGCCAACAGATGACAGTGGTGGTGATTGCGCACCGCTTATCGACCATTGCCGAGGCCGATAACATCCTCGTCTTGCATCGTGGCCGCGTGATTGAGCAAGGGTGTCATCAAAGCCTGCTGCGTCAGCAAGGCCGCTACTGGCAGATGTATCAACTCCAGCAAGCCAGCGCCCATTTAGCCGCATTAGAGGAAGAGGCGCAGGTGTAGCGGCTCAGTCATGCGTGAAGCACAATTAAAAAGGGGCGCAATGCCCCTTTTTAAAGCCCTTTTTTGTGCTGCTCAGACTCGCTCACGCTCGAGACGTTGATGGTTAGGAGAGTTTTCGCATCAAACCCTCTTGGGTGGCTGAAGCAACAAGATCGCCTTGCTGATTGAAAAGTTCGCCGCGTACAAAGCCACGCGCGCCACTGGCGGAGGGGCTTTCAATCGCAAACAACAGCCACTCATCCATTCTAAACGGGCGGTGGAACCACATAGAGTGATCAATAGTGGCCACTTTCATGCCCGGCGTAAGCAGCGTCACTGCATGAGGCTGCAAGGCCGTGACCAAAAAGCCCCAATCGGCAGCATAGCCGAGTAAATACTGGTGGACATGAAAATCGTCCCCCACTTCGCCATTGGCGCGGATCCACAGATATTGCTTAGCGGGCGCGGCGTGGGGCTTGAGTGGGTTGATCACCGTGGCTGGTCGCACTTCAATCGGCTTGTCGCCCCCAAAGGCTTTTACCACATTTGGCGGTAGCTTGTGGGCAATATCATTGACAAGCGATTGCTCAGAGCGCAAGGTCTCGGGCGCTGGCACGTCTGCTGGCATGGTGTTTTGATGCTCAAAGCTTTCTTCCTCCTCTTGATAAGAGGCAGTGAGATAGAAAATCGGTTTTCCGTACTGGACGGCTTTTATTCGCCGGGTACTGAAACTTTTTCCGTCTCTAAGTATCTCAACATCGTAGATGATCGGCTGCTCAGGGTCACCTGGGCGCAGAAAATAACTGTGGAATGAATGCAAAAAGCGCTCGGGCTCTACGGAGGTTTTCGCGGCAGACAACGCTTGTCCAATCACTTGCCCACCATACACTTGGGGCAGTCCAAGGTTTTCACTCTGGCCGCGGTAAAGGCCGGTGTCTAATCGCTCAAGCTGCAGCAGTTGTAAGAGTTCTTTTAGTGGTTGGCTCATAAGTCCTTGATTCATGCTATGCTTCCATTGTTACTGTTCAAGCTATCATAACCTTAGTGTTTTTGCCGCATTTGAACGTGCTTCAGTGAGGATTCTTTAATGAAGAAACTAACGTTTCTATTGTTCGCCTTATTCACTGCTTTGGTGTTTACTGCTTGTTCTGGAAATAGCCAACCTAATGATTTAGCGACTGTTTCTGGCAGTTTGGTGTATCGCGAACGCCTTGCGTTGCCGGAAAATGCCAGTGTGACGGTGCGGCTGGTAGAAATCAAAAATATGGATGCCCCAGGCAAAGTAATCAGTCGCCAGTCTTTTGTGACAGAAGGGCAGCAAACGCCTTTGCATTTTTCCCTCAACTACGATCCGGGCCAAATCACGGCGACGCACGATTATGTGATCACCGCCCAGGTCGATGTGAGTGATCGGCCTCTATTTATTACCAATACGGTCAATAAAGTGATCACGGATACGAATCACACCTATGATCCAACGCTAACACTGGTGCGCGCGGGGCATTGATCGCTACACTGATAAGAGATACCCGCACAAGGAGTGTGCATGCGAATCTCACTGTTTCTCTGGCCCGTGTTGGTGCTGACGGTTATCGCTGTCGCGGGGATTAGCGCCACGTTTTCCCTGAATAGTCTAGCGATTGCCGCGTCTGCTTTATTCTTTTTCTATCCAGATAAAGTCGCGAGTTGGTGCCTAGCGCTAGCGATGGCGATTTTTGCCTTTACCTTGCCACATCTCCCTGCGCTGTTAGCCGCGAGCACGCTATTGCTTTTGCCGGCTTTGTCTCTCTGGTTCAATCCCGACCGACACCCACACGTCAAGCTATTACTCGGTGCGGTGATGGTAGCCATGTTTGCGGGGATGATGGCTTTGCAATCTGAAGCGAAATTGGGTGGCTCACCGACTACGCTCGCGCTGCAAACGCTAGCACTCATGGGGTTATGGCTAGCGATCAGATATTGGCCAGGTTACCAGCCGCCTCATCGCGGGGCCTGGTTGTTACTGCCTATATTAGTGGCGGTGAGTGGCTGGCCTGCGGCGCTATGGACTGCGGCTGTGGTGATGGTTGTTTGGTTGTTACAGTGGGTGGGGTTCACACCGCAATTTGCTCGTTCTCGTCACCTTGCCTTGCATCTTATCCCGAGTATGCCGTTTTTGGTGATTACGTGGCTTACTCCTGGACAACTCACGCTGTCGCTATTGGTCGCGTGGGCCACCATGCTTGCGGCGATTTGGGTTGGTGAGTATTTGCTATTGGAAGAGCCGGACGATCAATAGAAAATTGCCTAGAAGATAAACAGTTAACGAATGAGGTCATGAATCCTCCTTGCATTGCATCCAGCCTTGCCACATAATGCCCCGCAGTTAAGCAAGCTTAACGACATATCGATGGAGGCCTCCTTGGTTCTCCCGCAACACTATCTTGTGTACTGGGTCAGGTCCGGAAGGAAGCAGCCCGCGCTTGGGACGTGTGTGCCGGGATGTAGCTGGGGAGGTCTCCGCCCTTTCTGCTCCCCTAAAATTCAATTTCTCGTTACAACTCATGCTTCTCGAGCAATATATGGTGCCGCCTTGGTTAGGGCTTTTACGTCCGTATTACTCACTCATTGAATGAGATTGTAGGTTGTTTAGGCATAAAAATAGCCCGACAAAGCGGGCTATTTTTACGTTATCGAACAGGTGATCAGTTGAGGTAAGCGTTAAGCATCCACATCAGTTTTTCTTGTTCGCGGATGTAATCGCTCATCAGTGCAGATGTCCCTTCGTCACCCGCATCTCCGGCAAGATTCATGATGTCGCGCTGAAGGCCAATCAGAACGCTAAAGCCTTCAACCAGCGCACGGACACCAGCTTGACCATTTGCTTCGGGTGCATGCTCTTTAATTTCACTGACCTTCAGGTACTCGCTGAAGCGATGCTCGGCGGTGCCACCGATGGTGAGAATGCGCTCAGCGACTTCATCAATCTTGGTTTGAAGATCGGTATAAATCTCTTCAAATTTGGTATGCAACTCGAAAAAGTCGTTGCCTTTGATGTTCCAGTGAAAACCACGCACATTGGTGTATAGCACTTGGTAGTTCGCTAATAGCGTATCCAAACGCGCGCCTAGATCTTCGGCTTTGCTGCTGTCTAGTCCAATCAATGCTGCTTGCTTACTCATTTAATGCCTCCTTAGTGGCAAATCAATGTGTTCGACCCTTCGCTTTATCGCGAGTGCCAAGCACTGGAAACGGTTCGTTCCAAACGATGTGGATAGAGTAACTACCCGATATAAAGAAAGAAAATGGAGTTAACCTATATACACGATAGGTGTGACCTATGATG
>NZ_MUET01000031.1:0-30882 GCF_001995685.1 Salinivibrio sp. IB282
CCCTAGAGCTTCGAGCTCTCTAAAGGGTTGTCGTAGACGACGACGTTGATAGGCAGGGTGTGTAAGCGCTGTGAGGCGTTGAGCTAACCTGTACTAATGGCCCGTGAGGCTTAACCATACAACACCCAAGAGGTTTTGGATTGGACTTAAATAAAGCCGGTTGATTGTGGCGAGAACGAACAGCTTTCTAGATTCGTGTTTTGACTGAAAAGTGAAGACACACCAAATTTTGCTTGGCGACCATAGCGCTTTGGACCCACCTGATTCCATGCCGAACTCAGCAGTGWAACGAAGCAGCGCCGATGGTAGTATGGGGTCTCCCCATGTGAGAGTAGGACATCGCCAGGCTCTCATTGCTTATCTTGTTGATAGCTCGATGATTTTGATATCTGCGATGCTCATGTATTGGCATACACTGCGCGTCTCGATTCAAAATCCTCATCGCATCAAACAAGATAACCTAATTAGAGCTTATTGTTAGGCTTTAGTTAGCAAAAATTTAAGCATCAAAGCAGATATGCGTAAGACTTTGATGAGACAGAATTGGTGCGGAGTGGTAGTTCAGTTGGTTAGAATACCGGCCTGTCACGCCGGGGGTCGCGGGTTCGAGTCCCGTCCACTCCGCCACTACTTAGAAGCCCTAGCTGAAAAGCTGGGGTTTTTTGTTGTTGGTCAGGTTCGCCCTGCGGGCGAATGAGTTCCGCAGGATGGCCTGCCCATTGCCCGCAACCCCGGCCCTCCGCCACTATTTAGAAACCCTGCTAAATTTAGTAGGGTTTTTTGTTATTGGGTCGTTGGGACGATTTGCTTTATAAATAAGCGATTAAACGTCTGAAGAGTAATTGGTGGTGGTAATTTGTCGCGGGATCGCTACAATAGGCACCTATCTACAGGGGTATAGCTCCAATTGGCAGAGCAGCGGATTCCAAATCCGCGTGTTGGGGGTTCGAATCCCTCTACCCCTGCCAAACATCAAAGCATCGACATTGTCGGTGCTTTTTTTGTATGTGAATCATCAAGCTTCTCGTAATCCGATAAGAGATAGATGAGAACATGCAAACGACAAAAAAGGCGTGTTGGGGGCTGGGACGCCAGCCCGGTCGAATCCCTCTACCCCTGCCAAATATTAAAGCATCGACATTGCCGGTGCTTTTTTTGTATGTGAATCATTAAGCTTCTAGCAACTCTGACCCTCTTCCCTTTTTCTCCCTCCTGTTTCTTGTTCACATGTCGCGGTATGATGACTTTTTACCAATCGAAAGGAGCACCCAGTGGTAAGCATATTGTGGGTAGGGCTTGGCGGCGCATTAGGGGCGTCTTCGCGTTTTTTAGTTTCAGAGTGGAGCGTCGCGGTGTTTGGTCGAGGATTCCCGTACGGCACCCTAATGGTTAATGTGCTGGGCTCATTAGCGATGGGGGTCTTTTTAGCGGCGATGAGCCAAGAGCTGATTGCCCCAGTGCCTTGGCGTCAACTGATTGCGATTGGCTTTTTAGGGGCTTTTACCACCTTCTCGACGTTCTCTGTCGATACCTTGATGCTGTTCCAACATGGGGAAACGGTGAAAGCCTTGCTAAATGTTGGTTTGAATCTCGCCTTATGCCTCGGAGCGGCAGCGATGGGGGCTTGGCTGTTGGGACGTATTACCGGGTAATAGAAAACATCGCGTACGTCGCTTGTTGTTGCGGCGGTGATTTCTTATACTGGCGTTGAACTTGTCGGAGTGCCAATTGGCTGAGACCACATAAAGTGGGATCCGTTGAACCTGATCTGGTTAGGACCAGCGAAGGGAACAAGAGATGCATCAGATCACAGACGCAACCCGTCTGCCAGTTTGCTCACATCTCAATTCAGCGTTTTCCGGCAAGCATTAATTCCCATAATGAACACCGGAGTAATGCTATGTCGACCCGTAAACAGGCCCGTCTTGAGGCCAAATCTTTTATCGATTCCCTCTCTGCGCAAACCTACCCCAACTCGGAAAAAGTCTATGTCGAGGGATCGCGACCCGATATTCGCGTCGGGATGCGAGAAATCCACCTTTCTCCGACCTTTGTGGGTGGGAGTAAAGACAATCCGCAGTACGAGGCCAATGAATCCATTCGGGTTTATGACACATCAGGGCCTTATACCGACCCACAGAGTGCTATCGATATTTACCAAGGCTTAGCACCAGTGCGCAAAGCCTGGATTGATGAGCGTGCCGATACAGAGTTTCTTGATGCAGTGAGCTCAGATTATGCGCAGACCCGCCTCAGTGATGAAACCTTGGATGACCTTCGCTTTAAAGCCTTACCATCTATCCGCCGCGCCAAACCTAATCAGTGTGTGACTCAACTGCATTACGCACGCCAAGGCATTATCACCCCAGAGATGGAATTTATCGCGATCCGGGAAAATATGGGTCGCCAGCAGTATCGTGAAGAGCAACTAAACCGCCAGCACCCAGGGGAAAGCTTTGGCGCGCATTTACCCTCAAACATTACTCCTGAATTTGTGCGCCAAGAAGTTGCTGAAGGGCGTGCGATTATTCCGGCCAACATTAACCACCCAGAAGCGGAGCCGATGATCATTGGGCGTAACTTTCTAGTGAAAGTGAATGCCAATATTGGTAACTCGGCGGTGAGCTCCTCCATTGAAGAAGAAACCGAAAAGTTGGTGTGGGCGACCCGTTGGGGAGCGGATACGGTGATGGATTTATCGACCGGACGCAATATCCACGAAACCCGCGAGTGGATTTTACGTAATAGCCCAGTCCCGATTGGCACTGTGCCTATGTATCAGGCGCTTGAGAAAGTGAACGGCATTGCCGAAGACCTGACTTGGGAAGTGATGCGCGATACCTTGATAGAGCAAGCCGAGCAAGGGGTGGATTACTTTACCATTCACGCTGGAGTGCGTTTGCACTATGTGCCCATGACCGCCAATCGCGTGACTGGGATTGTCTCGCGTGGTGGGTCGATTATCGCCAAATGGTGCTTGGCGCATCATCAAGAAAGCTTCCTCTATACCCATTTTCGCGAAATCTGCGAAATTTGTGCCGCCTATGATGTATCGCTGTCACTAGGCGATGGGTTGCGTCCCGGCTCAGTGGCTGACGCGAACGACGAAGCGCAATTCAGTGAGCTACGTACCCTGGGCGAGCTCACCAAGGTGGCATGGGAATATGATGTGCAGGTGATGATTGAAGGCCCTGGCCACGTGCCCATGCATATGATCAAAGAGAACATGGACGAGCAGCTCACCCATTGCCATGAAGCGCCTTTCTATACCTTAGGCCCGCTGACTACCGATATCGCGCCGGGTTACGACCACATTACCTCCGGGATTGGTGCGGCGATGATTGGCTGGTTTGGGTGTGCGATGCTTTGCTATGTCACGCCCAAAGAACATCTGGGTCTGCCCAACAAAGAGGATGTTAAAACTGGGCTTATCACCTACAAGTTGTGCGCGCACGCCGCCGACTTAGCTAAAGGACATCCGGGCGCGCAGGTGCGAGATAACGCCATTTCCAAAGCGCGCTTTGAATTCCGCTGGGAAGATCAGTTCAACCTTGCTTTAGATCCGGTGACGGCACGTGCCTATCACGACGAAACGCTCCCTCAAGAGTCGGGCAAGGTCGCACACTTTTGCTCTATGTGTGGGCCAAAATTCTGCTCCATGAAAATCAGCCAAGAAGTCCGAGATTATGCCAAAGAAAATGGCTATGCCGCCGCGGGCGAAGCGATTGATGTCACTATGCTGGAAGACCCGTTAGCAGGCATGCAACAAAAATCGCAAGAATTCCGAGAAAAGGGCAGTGAGCTCTACCTGCAAAAATCTCATCATTCGTCACCACAAGGCGCTGAGGTAAGCGACAGCGATAAGGTGGAGTCATGAGCCTGACCCCGTTTGCATCTATGTCTGAAGGTATAGGCCCATTATATCCGGTGGTAGACGACGTGGATTTGCTCGAACGCTTGCTTTGCTTGGGGGTGAAAACCGTGCAACTGCGTGTGAAGCAGCCGGGACATCCTCAATTGGCGGATTGGGTACAGCGTGCGGTGGCGTTGGGCCGCGCGCACCATGCGCAGGTGTTTATCAACGATCACTGGCAGCTCGCGCTTGAGGCTGGCGCCTATGGCGTTCATCTGGGACAGCAAGACTTACAAGAGGCGGATCTTGACCGGCTCGCACGACAAGGCGTGCGCCTTGGCGTATCGACGCGCAGTCCAGAGCAGCTCGCTGCAGCGATTGCGCTCTCGCCCAGTTATCTTGCCATCGGCCATATTTTTCCCACTACCACCAAACAGCTCGCCGAGCCGCCGCAAGGCATTTCTGCGTTAGCGCAGCAGGTGGCGACTGTGGATTGCCGCTTCCCGACGGTGGCGATTGGCGGTATTGATCTCAACCGAGCCCCTGACGTTTGGCGCACTGGCGTGGACGCCATTGCGGTGGTCCGTGCCGTGACGCAAGCGCCTGATTTAGCGGCGCGCATTGACGCATTTGACCGCTGTCTTAATCCATCAAGACAACAAGGAGGGCGTGATGCTATCGGACAGTGAATACCTGCGTTATAGCCGGCAAATCATGCTGCCAGAAGTTGGAGAGTGCGGGCAGCAGGCACTGAGCAAGGCGCGCGTGTTGATCGTCGGTGCCGGTGGGCTTGGAACCACCGCGGGCCTCTATCTTGCAGGCGCTGGCGTGGGTCAGTTAGCGATTGCTGACTCGGACCACATTGAGCTATCTAACTTGGCGCGTCAGGTGGCGTATCGGGAGGCGCAAATCGGCACCGATAAAGCCGCAGCGCTAGCCGCTAACTTGGTCGCGCTGAATCCACATTGCCAGTGCCGAGCCATCAATGCCTATCTCGAGGGTGAACGTCTGGCGCTTGAAGTGGCGATGGCGGATGTGGTTCTCGATTGCAGTGATAATCTCGCCACTCGCCATGCGGTTAACCAAGCCTGTGTAGAGGCTGGCACGCCGTTGGTGAGCGCGGCCGCGATTGGCTGGCAAGGCCAGTTATTGGTTTATCAACCGCATAGCGCATGTTATGCGTGCGCCTTTGCGGACGTGACGCCCTCTGAACCCACAAGCTGCGCTGAAGCTGGGGTAATGGGACCTGTGGTCGGCATGATGGCCACTGCGCAAGCGCTTGAAGGGATAAAATTATTATTAGGGCAGGCGGTCGGTACCAATCGCTTGTCACGACTGGATGGACAAACCATGACATGGCAGCACTTTTCGCTGCCTGTTCATCCGCACTGTGCGGTTTGTCAGCCAACGCGGGAGGTAAGTGATGCAGTTAATCATTAATGACGCACCCACAGAGGTCAATGCCACGACCGTCACGCAATTGATTGAGGAGATGAAGGTGCCGGCCGAATCAGTCGCGGTCGCGCTAAATCAGACCATTATTGCGCGCGATGCTTGGTCATCCACGTCACTTGCCGCTGGCGATAGCTTGGCGGTCTTTCAAGCGATTGCCGGAGGATAATTATGTTAACCATTGCGGATACGACGTTTTCATCTCGGCTGTTAACCGGCACGGGCAAGTTTGCCAGTCGCAAGATCATGGCCGAATCACTGGAGGCCAGTGGTACTGAGCTGGTCACCATGGCGCTAAGGCGAGTCGATGTGCATGCCACACAAGACGATATTTTAACCCCGCTGCGTGAACTAGGTGTGCGCCTGCTGCCCAATACCTCGGGGGCGAAAAATGCGCAAGAAGCGGTCTTTGCCGCGCGTCTTGCCCGAGAAGCATTGGGAACGCATTGGGTGAAGCTGGAAATTCACCCCGACCCCAAGTATCTGATGCCTGATCCGATTGAAACCCTTCAAGCGGCGAAAACCCTTGTAGATGAKGGGTTTGTGGTGCTGCCATATTGTCATGCCGATCCTGTGCTGTGTAAGCGTTTGGAAGAGGTGGGATGCGCGGCGGTGATGCCCCTTGGCTCACCGATTGGATCCAACCAAGGGCTGGCTTCAATGGCGTTTCTCGATATCATTATCGAGCAAGCTCGTGTGCCGGTGATCATTGATGCCGGCATTGGCGCACCGTCAGAGGCGGCGTTAGCGATGGAGCGCGGTGCCGATGCAGTATTGGTCAACACCGCGATTGCCACGGCCGGCGATCCGATTGCCATGGGCACGGCGTTTAAACAAGCGGTTGAGGCAGGACGCTGCGCGTATCAAGCTGGACTGGCGGGCACACGCAATCACGCCCACGCTTCTAGCCCCTTAACCGCGTTTCTTGACGCTAAGGAGGCGTGATGAGTTTTTCAAAGCGGTGGGCAGCACTCGATTGGGATCATCATCGTCTTTCGATTTACAGCAAAACGCGCCAAGATGTCGAGCGGGCGCTGGCCAAGTCCTCGCGTAATTTGGACGATTTCGCCGCCCTGATCAGCCCAGCGGCTGAAGTCTACCTTGAGGCCATGGCTCAGCAATCTGCGGCGCTGACGCGGCAGCGGTTTGGCTACACCATGGGGTTTTATATTCCGCTGTATCTCTCCAATTTGTGCGCTAACGTGTGTACTTATTGCGGTTTTTCGATGGAAAACCGAATCAAACGGCGCACGCTGGATGAAGCCGAGATCGCCGCCGAGTGTGAAGCGATCAAAAAAATGGGCTTTGACAGTGTGCTTTTGGTGACCGGTGAGCATGAAACCAAGGTAGGGCTCGAGTATTTTCTCTGCGCCTTACCGGTGGTGAAGCGATACTTTCATCATGTAGCGATGGAGGTGCAGCCGCTAGATACCGACGCGTATCGCGCCTTGGTGGCAAAGGGGGTGGATGCGGTGATGGTGTACCAAGAAACCTACCACGCGCCAACCTATGGGGAACACCACAAGCGCGGGAATAAAACCGACTTTCACTACCGGCTGCAAACCCCAGATAGGTTGGCACAAGCAGGGGTCGATAAGATCGGCCTTGGCGCATTAATTGGTCTTGAGGACTGGCGCGCCGACAGCTTTTTTACCGCCCAGCATCTCGATTATTTGGAAAAGCAATACTGGCAAAGCCGCTATTCGTTGTCCTTTCCACGCTTACGTCCTTGCGCGGGCGCCTTACAGCCGAAATCGGTGATGACGGACAAGCAGCTGGTTCAGCTGATTTGTGCCTATCGGTTGTGGAATCCGCAAGTGGAGCTGTCGCTATCGACACGGGAGTCACCGCACTTTCGTGACAATGTGTTGCCGCTTGGTGTCACGAGCTTATCCGCGGCGTCAAAAACCCAACCGGGCGGTTATGCCAACCCTGAGCCACAATTGGAGCAGTTTGCCATCAGTGATGAACGTAGCGCGGCAGAGGTGGCCGCCAGCGTTCGTGCGCTCGGCTTCGAAGTGGTGTGGAAAGATTGGGACAACATCTACGATATCGCGCGTCAGGCGCAAATGGCTTCACAAACGGCAGCGGGTTAGCGACAATGCGGGCATGAAACGTATTACTGTATATGTGGGCCCGCGCTGTCCTCACTGTGAGGCGGCCAAAGCTTACTTGGATAAAAAAGGGCTGCGTTATCGTGTCGTCGATACGGCCACGCCCAAAGGCAAGAAGCTGCTGGCGGCAACAGGCTCGCGGGGTGTCCCGGTGATTTGTATTGGCGATACCACCTTGCGCGGCTTTTCGCCCAAAGCGGTCGAGAAAGCCCTGAAAGGGGAATAAAAAAAGCGTCCAATCGGACGCTTTTTGTTTTTTTATACTTAGTGAAGAGGCGACTTAACGGCTTAGCGGCGCGGTCGCTTGTTTTAACCAAGCTTGGTCTTGCTCATCTAAAGATGGGCTAACTTCATCCCACACGGTTTGATGATAGCGATTCCACCACTGGATTTCCGCCTCGCTGAGCAAGCTCACATCGACCAAACGACGATCGATCGGTGCACGCGTGAGTGAGGCAAACCCGAGCATCGTCATGTCGCCCTCGGTGGGCTTTTCTTCAATCAACTCGAGGTTTTCAATCCGGATCCCAAACGCCTCGGCGCGATAGTAGCCCGGCTCGTTTGACACCACCATGCCCGGCAATAGCGCGACGCTATTGGGCGCTTTGGAAATGCGCTGCGGACCCTCGTGTACGTCCAAGAAATGCCCGACACCGTGACCGGTGCCATGGTCAAAATCATAGCCGTGTTGCCACAAATACTGGCGTGCTAAGGCATCAAGCTGGCTGCCTGAGGTACCTTTCGGGAACCGCGCGGTGGCCAGCGCAATATGTCCTTTCAGCACCAGCGTGAAGGCCTTTTTGATCTCAGCGCTGCATTCGCCCACCGGCACGGTACGGGTAATGTCCGTGGTGCCGTCATAGTATTGGCCGCCTGAGTCGACCAAGTAGACGTTGTTGCTCTCAATCACGCTCGGTTTGGGCTGATTATTGTGGTTATAGTGACACATGGCGGCATTGCCACCGGCGGCGGAAATGGTATCAAAGCTTAAGTCGACCAGTTGATCGTCTTGTTGGCGGAATTGATACAGGGTGTCTGCGAGCACGGCTTCATCAGGGCGTTCACCGGCGTCGACTTGACGGTCAAACCAGGCCAAAAAGCGGGTCACGGCAACACCATCGCGCACGTGACAGGCACGCATACCGGCGATTTCTTGCGGGTTCTTGGCTGCCTTTTCAAGCGCACACGGGTCTTGCGCTTCCACCACGGTGACTTGCGCTTGTTGGAGGGTGTCCAGTGTCCAGGCATTGGCACCGTTTGGGTCGACCAATACACGTTGACCCGTCAGCGCTTGCAGGGCATCAACCATGCTATCTGGATGCGCGACGCTCACGCCTTCGCCCAAGTGTGCATCAAAGCCTTCGGGGAGACGGTCAGGGTCGATAAACACGGTGACGTCACCGGATTGCTTGATAATCGCTTGGGTCAGCACCACGGGTAAACGTGGGATGTCGCGACCACGGATATTGAGTAACCAACAGACGGCATCGGGTTGAGTGAGTACCGCGGCATCAAGATTCTGATCAGCCAGCTGCTGGCCAATGGTTTGCCGCTTATCCAAGCTGGCGCGGCCGGTTTTCTCTTCACCCAGTAAAATGGCAGGGCTATTAAGCGGGGCAGGGCGATCGTCCCACAAGCTTTCAATCGGGTTTTGCTCAACACTCACCAGTGTCAAAGCCCCATCCAGCGCACGTTGGGTGCGTTTGTACCAAGCAGCGCTATGCATGCGAGCGTCGATAGCCAGCTTGGCACCCTTGGGTAATTGTTGCTGGGCCCATTGCACCGGTGGCTCATCAATCAGATGGCAGTAGTCAAACAGGCCGGCGGGGACTTGCTTACGGACTTGAACCACATAGCGGCCATCAACAAAAATCGCCGCCTTGTCGCGGGTGATCACCGCGGCCCCTGCGGAGCCGGTAAAGCCGGTTGCCCAATGCAGGCGCTCATTGTGCTCAGGCACGTATTCGCCGAGGTATTCGTCTTCGTGGGGGATGAGTAAGGCGTCATAGTCGTGTTGAGCCAGCCAGTGTCTTAGCTGCTCAATACGCTTGGTAAGGGTCGCGTCCATTATTCTTCCTTCTTTAAATTGGGTGAACTTGCCATGTTCGGCCTCGCGTAAAAACCCGTGGATTAGACCCTAGCGCGATGGGCGATAGGTTGCAATTTTGCTGGGCTAAACTGCTGACAGCGCGAAATAATCAAGGCTTTCAGCCATTGGTGCCCCGGGTCATTTTCTTGATTTTGATGCCAAAACAAGGTGTACGCCATTGGCGGGATTGGCGTCGGTAACGGCCGCACCACCAAATTGAGCGACGCGGCAATATAATGCGCAAACTGGCTTGGTGAGGTAAACACCAGGTCGGTATAGGTACACAGGCTCGCCGCACTGTTGAAATCTGGCACGTACATGGCAATGTCACGCTCAATATTACGCTCTGCCAGTTTATAGTCCAACAGCCAGCGGTCATTCCCGTCACACTTCACCTGTACATGTCGCAGTCCAAGGTAACGCGCTTCATCCCATGGACCCTTGAGCGCGGGGTGATCAGCGCGCATCAACACACACTGGTGATCTTGGCAAAGCTCTTGGTAGCGCACACCCTTGGGCGGCATCATGGTCAGCATGGCATCGGCGGGATTTAAATCTTTACCGGTAATGCCAAAGTCGATATTGCCGCGGGCGAGACCATCAAAGGTGGTTTGATCCCAAGCGGCGGTATTAAGGGTGATAGCTGGCGCCGCTTCCAGCATATCGCCAATAAACTGTGGCAACAGCAATGGATAGGCGCTCTCGACGAGGGCAAAGCGAAAACAGCGATCGCTTAAGTGCGGCTGAAAGTGGTCGGGCTCGGTCATCGCCGCAACATCATTGAGTAAAGCCCGTAATTTCGCTTGTAAGGCTTGCGCGCGAACCGTGGGTTTGAGCCCGTGGGCTGCTCGAGTAAAAAGTGGATCGTTAAATTGCGCTCTGAGTCGGGCTAAGTTTTTACTCACTGCCGATTGGCTGAGATGCAGGCGTTTTGCCGTGCCCGTGACATTGCACTCTTCTAAAAGCACATGTAGGCACACCAATAAATTGAGGTCGGTACGTTGCAGTTGGTCCAAATCCATCTTTGGTATTCTCCTTGGGAATAACTGCTTTTACTATAAACCATTATGGTTCATACCCTGAAGCCACTATACTACGTGCTTGTATAGAGGAGTAACCCATGTCACACACTGACTCACCGACTTCAAATCGTTTGTTGGTCGCCTTAATGGTGCTACTGGTGCTGTTTAGCCCGATGGCGATTGATATTTACCTGCCTGCATTACCGTATATGGCAGGTGACTTTAATGTGAGCCCAACCTTGGCGCAAGATACCGTCACTTGGTTTATGTTTAGTTTGGGTTTGGGCCAGCTGTTTGCGGGGCCATTGGCTGACCGCTTTGGTCGTAAGCCTGTCGCGATCATTGGTATTTCGCTATACGGTCTTAGCTCGCTGATGGCGTGGCTCGCCACCTCGATGGATATGATGCTGGTGGCGCGTTTGCTACAAGGTTTTGGTGCGTGTGCCACGTCCGTGTGTGCGTTTGCGGCAGTGCGTGACCGCTTTGGTGCTGAGCGCAGCGGCCATATGATTAGCTATCTCAATGGTGCGATTTGCTTTGTGCCCGCCTTGGCTCCGCTGCTGGGTAGCTGGCTCACGCAAATGTTTGATTGGCGCGCTAACTTCACCTTTATGCTCGGTTATGCGGCATTGGGCTTGGTCTTGGTCAGCGTATTTTTGCCTGAGACGCGCCCGACACATACAGATAACGCTGGGCGCTTATTCAGCTTACGTCGGTATTGGCAGGTGCTACGCGTGCCGACATTTACCTATCACATTATTCTTTGCATGTTGGCGATGGCGGTGATCTTAGCCTATGTCACCTCCGCGCCCGTCTTGCTGATGGATAGGTATGGTATTTCCATGAACAGCTTCACTTTTTGGTTCGGTGCCAACGCGGCATTAAACATTGCCGCCGCGATGTTAGCGCCGCGCTATATGCAAAAATTTGGTAGCCGCCGCGCGCTCAATATTGGCTTGATGATGCTGGTCGGCTCAGGCGGGCTGATGCTGGCACTCAGCCCTATTGCCGCTCCTTGGGCTTTTATGCTACCGATTTTTACCTCGTCATTCGGCTTTGCTTGGGTGTTGGGCGCGTCAGCGGGCGCGGCATTAGCCCCGTTTTCTGATCGTGCCGGCACAGCGGCAGCCTTGTTGGGATTGTTCCAAATGAGTGGCGCAGGTCTGCTGGTTAGCCTGACTCAGCGTTTAGGTTTATCCGCCAGTGATTTAATGACCGTCCATATGTGGTTGCTGCTACCTGGCTTAATTATTTTGTGGTCACCGAAAGGTAAGCAATGGCATGGGAAAGCAGTAAGAGATTAAATAATCAGTAAAAACGACAATTCAGTTGGCAAATATAATAAGACGTGCAAAACGCTGGGGTCTCGACAACCCATCATCCCTTTTCGCTGGCTTCGGCCAGCGTTTTTTTATTTTGCTAAAAACCCTAAATTGAGAGTATATTTACTAAGCAAACCAAATTAATGCTCATTCCTTATCGTTTTATATCCAAAGGTCAGTTACACACTATGTCATTATCGACAATCGAAATGGCGCGCGTCCTTGAGCAACTTGAGGAATCGCCCGAGAAAATCATGTTTGGCAAATTGCTGGCAGAATTAGGCAGTCAAAGTGAAGAGCGTGTACGTAGCGCCGCCCATCAGGTGCCACTGAAATATTTACGCGAACTGGTTTATCAATTTAATCAGGTGATAGATGAGCGCCGATCTGAGCGTATTGAAGAAATCACCCAAGGCTTGGCGCAAGACGGTTTATCTGCCGACGAGCTTTATGAATATGTAATCCAACGCAAGATGGGCTGATCGCCGCCCATCCTCAAATGAATAAACAAGACTAAGCGGCGTGTGGCGCTAGGATCGTTAGGTACTCGCCGCGGGTTGTTTGCTATTTTTGGGTTTGCGTTGCTGAATCAGTAGGCCCACGACAATAAAGCTAAGACCGATCAGGGTGCTGATATGAATCGTCTCGCCAATAATGGTGGCCAGTAACACCAAGGAGATAAAAGGCGAGATAAAAATCAGATTGCTGATCCGTGAGGCATTCTGAGTATATTTCATTGCGCTCAACCACAGCATAAAAGTTATCCCCATTTCAAAAAGCCCCACATAGCTCACCGCGAGCCAGCCTTGCCAGGGGATCCCTGCCCACGACGCTGTCATGCCGGCTAACAGTAATGACACCGGCAGCGACAGCATAAAACTTAACAGAATGCCGAGCACCGGGTCAGCAGGATTTTTAGTATTCAGTACCCAAAAACCTGCCCACAATAGCGTGGAGAGCAACGCAAGCCCAATGCCTAGCGGGCTGTCAAATTGTAGCGAGAGCAATTGGCCTTTGGTTGCTATGACCACCACACCAAAATAGCCCAACACCGCCGCAATCCAATCTTGACGACGAATAGTATGGCCGAGAAACACCGCTGCCATTAAGGTCAAGGTAATGGCCCAGCTGTAGTTCAAGGGTTGTGCCAAGGAGGCGGGAAGAAGATCATAGGCTTTGAAAAGAACCAAATAATAAATTAAGGGATTAATCATTCCGAGCAGGCAATAATAGCCAGGCCGGCGACGAAACGTCGGCCACAGTGCCGATAGTTTGCCTTGCGCGGCGGCAATAGCGGCGAGTACGACGACCGATACCACGCTGGCGGCGGCCAGCATTTGAATCGGGGTCATGTAGCTTAAGGTGATTTTGAACGCGGTCGCGACTGTTGACCACAACAGCACGGCAGATAATCCAAATATCAGTGCTTTACGTTCATTGAGCATACTGCCTCCCTGCAAAGATGCCTTCGATTCCAGGCAGTCTACGGTATTCGTACGCACCGAGATAGACTGGACATCTATCCAGTATCCCATTAGCCTTGCTGACATCAGTGACCGTACAATAGAGAACCCGTTATGCTTGATGGTCTGTCATTATCCACCTTGTCTATCCTGACGTTTTGTTTCGGCGTTATCAGTGCCTCAGGGCTGAGCTATTGGCTGCATCGACGCGTAGTCACCCAATATCAACAGTGGTTTGACACGCAATATGCCCAACAGCAGGCGACCGCTGACATGCAACAACAAC
The DNA here is from genome assembly GCF_001995685.1 of Salinivibrio sp. IB282. Taxonomy (NCBI): domain Bacteria; kingdom Pseudomonadati; phylum Pseudomonadota; class Gammaproteobacteria; order Vibrionales; family Vibrionaceae; genus Salinivibrio; species Salinivibrio sp. IB282. Next base: position 13,602 of record NZ_MUET01000031.1, read on the forward strand.
AGCTTCGTCAGCAACTGGAACAACAACAACAAGAGTTGGATAGCTTGGATGTTGAACGCGATCGTCTAACGCAAGAGCTACGCCAGTATTACGGCAAATTAACTTCTGCCAGTGAGAAGCTACGTCAACTGGAGCAATTACGCCAAGACAATCAAGCGCTGTCAGACAAACTGGATGCGGTACGTGAGGATAAATCAGAACTGTTAGCTGAGCTTCGTGAAGTCAAAGCGAGTGCGGAGCAACAACTCAATGCGGCGAAAGAAAAGCACGCGTTATTGGAAAATGCGGAAGAGAGGCTGCGCACCCAATTTGAACAGCTGGCCAACCAGGTATTTGAGCAAAAAGTCCATTCTGTTGATGAGCAGAATAAAATGAGCTTAGAGAGCTTACTGGGGCCGCTGAAGTCGCAGTTGGAAGGGTTTAAAAAGCAAGTGACTGACAGCTTTGGCGAACAAGCGAAAGAGCGTCACACCCTGATTCATGAAATCAAAAACCTCCAGCAACTGAATGCGGATATGACCCGTGAAGCGCACAATCTGACCCAGGCGCTAAAAGGTGACAACAAGCAACAGGGCAACTGGGGCGAAGTGGTGTTGGCGCGTATTTTGGAAGAGTCCGGCTTGCGTGAAGGGCGGGAGTATCAAACCCAAGTGAGCTTTGAGAACGAGCAAGGTAAGCGTTATCAGCCCGATGTGGTGGTGAAATTACCCCAAGAAAAAGACGTGGTAATAGATGCCAAAATGGCCCTCGTCGCCTATGAACGTTACTACAACGCAGAGACCTTGGCTGAGCAAGATGCGGCGCTAAAAGAGCATGTACAAGCCATACGCCAGCATATCCGCGGGCTGGGGCGTAAAGATTATCATCAGCTTCATGGCGTGCGTTCGCTGGATTACGTACTGATGTTTATTCCGGTGGAGCCGGCTTTCCAAGTCGCGGTCGAGGCTGATGCCCGCCTGATCCGTGAGGCGATGGATAATAATATTATGTTGGTCAGTCCTACCACTTTGCTGGTGGCACTGCGTACCATCAATAATTTATGGCGTTATGAATACCAAAACCAAAATGCCAAACAAATCGCAGAGAAAGCGAGCAAGCTCTATGACAAGGTGCGCCTATTTGTTGGTGATATGGAAGCGCTCGGCAATGCACTGGGTAAAGCCAGTGACAGTTATCAAGGGGCGATGAACAAACTCAGCCAAGGCCGCGGTAATATTATTCGCCAAGCGGAAGGGTTTAAAGCGCTGGGGGTGGAGGTGAAACGGGATATCAGCCCGTCGCTCGCCAGTGTCGCTACCGAGCCGGCGGCCGATGAACCTCTCAACCTGACCCAGGCCGAACGGGACGCCAACCAGCAATAATCATAATAAACTTGGCCGCACGCTTGGAGTCGGGATGGGCGATAAAGTAAACTGGAGCCAATATGTTAGGGGAATACAATGACAGATAAAAACGCGCACCAGGATCAAGAGACCATCGACTTTGGCTACCAGCAAGTCAAACGCCAAGAAAAAGAAAGCCTCGTGGCCAATGTGTTTCATTCGGTGGCGGCGAAGTACGATCTGATGAATGATGTGATGTCGATGGGCATTCACCGGATCTGGAAACGCTTTACCATTGATTGCAGTGGTGTTCGTCCTGGGCAAAAAGTGCTCGACTTAGCCGGTGGTACTGGTGACCTTACGGCAAAATTTTCTCGCCTTGTTGGTGAGCGCGGTGAAGTGGTGCTCGCCGACATTAATAACTCAATGCTCAAGGTGGGTCGCGACAAACTGCGCGACAAAGGCATTGTTGGCAATGTCAGTTACGTGCAAGCCAACGCCGAGGCACTGCCTTTCCCTGATGACCACTTCGATTGCATCACTATCGCGTTTGGTCTGCGCAACGTCACCGACAAAGATGCTGCTTTGCGCTCAATGTTTCGTGTCCTCAAGCCTGGAGGGCGTTTGCTGGTGCTGGAGTTTTCCAAACCGGTTGCCGAGCCGTTATCAAAAGTCTACGACGCCTACTCTTTCCATGTGTTACCGAAAATGGGGCAACTGATTGTTAACGACCCAGACAGCTACCGTTATTTGGCCGAATCGATTCGCATGCACCCTGATCAAGAAACCTTAAAAGGAATGATGGAGCAAGCCGGTTTTGAACAAGCCAGCTACTACAATCTCACGGGTGGCATTGTAGCGCTGCACCGTGGATATAAATTCTAAGGAGCCCACATGGCGCTTGATTCACTTTTATGCGCGGCCCTGGAAACAGCGCTTAATGCGGTGATTGCCAAAGATGCCGATAGCCAGCGTCGCCTTGCGCGTCTAAAAGGGCGTTGTATCGGCGTTACGCTCCAAGAGCTTGATCGCCAACTGATTTTTATCTTCGACCAACGCATTGATGTACTCAGCCATTATGAGGGTGAGCGTGATGCTAATTTGTCGTTATCGCTATCGGCATTGCCGCAGTTACAGCAAAAGGCCAATTTAACCGCGCTAATCAAAGCGGATAAACTCACGCTTGATGGCGATATTGACGTGGCGCAGCAGTTCTCTCAGTTGCTCAGCGGTATCGAACTGGATGTGGCAGAGTGGTTGGCACCGTATACTGGTGATGTGATTGCCCACACGGTGGTGAGTCACGCCCAGCAGCGCTGGCAGCAACTGCAACAATTGGCTCAGCGACAACAGCGCTATGCGGGGGATGTGATTACTGAAGAGTGGCGTTTAGCGCCAGGGGCGCTTGAAGTAGCCGCTTACAGTGACCAAGTGGACGAATTGCGCAGCGATGTCGCGCGATTGGAAGCCAGGTTTAAGCAGTTGGTAGAACGGGTGGAGTCTGCATGACGCTCAATGAAATTCGTCGCTTGTATTTTATCATCCGTACCTTACTGTTGTACGGTGTCGATGCTTTGTTGCCCAAACAACCTTTAACACGGCTGGCGCATCTTGGTCGTCAATCACTGTTTTGGCTGAAAAATCAGCACCCAGATAAGCCGGTAGGAGAACGTTTACGGTTGGCCTTACAAAGCTTGGGCCCGGTATGGGTAAAGCTTGGGCAAATGATGTCGACGCGCCGCGATCTCTTTCCGGGTGATATCGCCAACGAGCTGGCGCAACTGCAAGATAAGGTGGCACCGTTTGATGGCTACAAAGCCAAAGCGCAAATCGAAGCCTCGTTAGGCGGCCCATTGGAAACCTGGTTCAGCGATTTTGACCCCAATCCGCTCGCCTCCGCCTCAATCGCGCAAGTGCATACCGCTACCCTCAAATCGAACGGCCGCGAAGTGGTGCTGAAGGTGATCCGTCCCGATATTTTGCCGGTGATCCAAGCTGACTTGCGACTGATGTATCGTGTGGCACGGTTGGTGGCGCGCTTTTTGCCCGATGCGCGTCGGTTAAAACCGGTCGAAGTCATCCGCGAGTACGAAAAAACCTTGCTTGATGAGCTGGACTTAATGCGCGAAGCGGCCAATACCATTCAGCTGCGCCGCAACTTTGAAAACGACCCAGCGCTGTATGTGCCCGAAGTGTTCAGCGATTACTGCCGCAAAGACGTGATGGTGTCTGAGCGAATCTATGGCATTCAAGTGTCGGATATCGAGGCGCTACAAGCCAATGGCACTGATATGAAGCTGCTGGCTGAGCGCGGGGTGGAGGTCTTCTTTACCCAGGTGTTTCGTGACAGCTTTTTCCATGCGGATATGCACCCGGGCAACGTGTTTGTCTCCTACGAGCACCCGGATGACCCGCAGTGGATTGGGCTGGATTGCGGGATTGTCGGCACCTTAAATCGCGACGATAAACGCTATTTGGCGGAAAACTTTATCGCCTTTTTTAACCGCGATTACCGCAAAGTGGCCGAATTGCACGTCGACTCTGGCTGGGTGCCGCACGACACCAACGTGGATGATTTTGAGTTTGCCATTCGCACCGTGTGTGAGCCGATTTTCGAAAAGCCACTGTGCGAAATCTCGTTCGGTAATGTGTTATTAAACCTATTTAACACCGCGCGCCGGTTTAATATGGAAGTGCAGCCGCAGCTGGTGTTGTTGCAAAAAACCTTACTCTACATTGAAGGACTGGGGCGTCAGCTCTATCCGCAGTTAGATTTGTGGACCACGGCCAAGCCGTTTTTAGAGTCGTGGATGAAGCAGCAAGTGGGGCCCCAAGCGGTGTGGGCAGCGGTCAAAGAGAAAGCGCCATTTTGGGCCGAGAAGTTACCTGAGATCCCAGAGCTGGTGTATGACGGATTGCGCCAAGGGCGACAAATTAACCAACGGCTCGATGCTTACTATCATGGTTATTTGCAAACCCGGCAACGTCATTCACGCGCCACCTACATGCTCGGCATTGGGGCCACCTTGCTGCTGACGGCGACCATTTTGTTCGCCAATCATGTCGAGACCTTGCCGGGCGTCGCTGCCACAGGTGCGGTGATCTTTTGGTTGTGGGGCTGGCGACTTTGTAATAAAACTTGTAATAAATAGCAGTTACACTGTTGCGCACATCAAGTTAACCAAACGGAAGAAAGGGAACCGGTATGGGTGGAATTAGTATTTGGCAGTTGCTGATCATTGCGGTGATTGTCGTGTTGTTATTTGGCACTAAGAAGCTGCGCAACATGGGCGGCGATCTTGGCTCGGCGGTCAAAGGCTTTAAAAAAGCGATGAACGATGACGACGCAAAGACCACTGACAAAGATGCGGATTTTCAGCAGCAGTCGTTGGATAGCAGCGATAGCGACGCGTCGAAAAAAGAGCAAGCACGCAAAGATAAAGAGCAGGTGTAAGCCGTGTTTGATATTGGTTTCTGGGAGCTAGTGCTGATTGCCATTATTGGCCTCGTGGTGCTTGGCCCGGAGCGATTACCGGTCGCGATACGCAATGTGTCGCGCTGGGTGGGGGCGGCGAAACGGATGGCAGGCTCCGTCCGTGATGAGCTTGAGCAAGAGCTCAAACTCAAAGAGCTCCAGGACAACTTACATAAGGCCGAACAAGCGGGGATGAAAGATTTGTCACCTGAGTTACAAGAGTCGGTCGACACCCTACGTCAACGCGCGGCGGATGTACAACGCCCTTATGCAGCATCACCTGCTTCTCATCACCCAGATGAAGGCGACGATGCGCCATCAACGGATAAGCGATAACGAGCCCGACGCTTTATGTTTTCGGTGAACAAACCACTATGTCTGTAAACGATACTCAGCCTCTTATCAGCCACTTGATGGAGCTTCGCAACCGCCTGCTGCGCGCAATTATCGCCATTTTGGTGGTGTTTGCCTGCTTGGTGTATTTCGCCAATGATATTTACAGTCTGATAGCCCAACCGCTGATCGACAAACTGCCCGAAGGGGCGAGCATGATCGCCACCGATGTGGCCTCACCCTTTTTTACCCCCATTAAGCTTACGCTAGTGATATCGGTATTCGTGGCCATCCCTGTGGTGCTTTACCAAATCTGGGCGTTCGTGGCCCCCGGCCTCTATAAGCACGAACAGCGGTTGGTGATGCCGCTTTTGGTTTCCAGTTCATTGCTGTTTTACGCGGGCGTGGCGTTTGCGTATTGGGTTGTGCTGCCATTGGTCTTTGGCTTTTTCACCTCTATCGCGCCAGAAGGGGTGCAAGTGGCAACCGATATTGCCAGTTATCTCGACTTTATCTTGGCGCTGTTCCTCGCCTTTGGGATTGCCTTTGAGATCCCTATCGCGATTATACTGCTGGTTTGGACAGGCGCGACCACGGCACAAAGCTTAACCCGCAAGCGGCCCTATGTGATTGTAGCTGCGTTTGTGGTGGGGATGATGCTGACGCCACCAGATATGATTTCACAAACCCTGCTGGCTATTCCTATGTGCTTGCTGTTCGAGCTGGGCGTGGTGCTGTCGCGTTTTTACGTCCCACGTGAAAAATCAGAATCCGAGGAGGCCAGCGAATGATCGATATTGGTGTCAACCTGACCAGCACACGGTTTGATCAAGACAGAGACACCGTGGTGGCTGATGCCAAACAGGCGGGCGTCACTGGGATGATTTTTACCGGCACCAGCGTTGAAGAAAGCCAAGCAGCGGCGGATTTAGCGGCGCGGTATCCTGGCTATGCCTATGCCACAGCGGGGGTTCATCCGCATGATGCCAAATCGGTCGAGGCGACAGATTTAAGCGCTATTCAGCAATTAGCGCAGCGTCCCGAGGTGGTGGCGATCGGTGAGTGTGGGCTCGATTTCAATCGGGACTTTTCGCCGCGGCCGCAACAAGAAGCGGTGTTCGAGGCGCAGCTTGCGCTAGCGGCTGAGTTGTCGATGCCAGTGTTTATGCACTGTCGTGATGCCCACGATCGCTGGTTCGCCATTTTGCGGCCATGGCTCGACAAACTGCCCGCAGCGGTACTGCATTGTTTTACTGACGATGACCGTGCACTGCGCGATTGCCTCGATGCCGGTTTATATATAGGGGTAACGGGATGGCTATGCGACGAACGCCGCGGACAGCAGCTGCAGCAACAGGTAAGCTGGTTGCCCGATGACAGGCTGATGATAGAAACCGATGCGCCGTATTTACAGCCTCGCGACATACGGCCGCGACCCAAACGCAGTCGCAATGAGCCGAAATATTTGCCACACATTGCCCAAACAGTGGCACGATTGCGCCAACAGCCTGTCGAACATATTATTGATTGTACAATAAAAAACACTCAGCGCTGCTTTTCGATTCAGTGACTGGGTGAACACTACACGAGGCAGTTCGCTGCCCCAAAGCCCAGGTCTGCAACTTAAAGGAGGATACTGTGACCGTATCCATTCAAGGCGCCTTTCCTGCTCGACGCCTGCGTCGTACACGCAAAACTGACTTTAGCCGCCGTATGGTGGCGGAGCACTCATTGTCCGCAAGCGATTTGATTTACCCGGTCTTTGTGCTGATGGGTAAGAATCGTCGTGAGCCAGTGGCATCCATGCCCGGCATCGAGCGGCTCTCGATTGATTTATTGCTCCATGAAGCGGATTACCTGGCCAAGCTAGGTGTCCCTGCCATTGCCCTGTTTCCTGTGATCCCGAAAGAGTTTAAAACCAGCTGTGCCTCAGAGGCATTTAACCCCGAAGGGTTAGTGCCACGCGCGGTGCGCTTACTCAAAGAGCATGTGCCGCAAATGGGCGTGATCACTGATGTGGCGCTAGACCCTTACACCGTGCACGGCCAAGACGGGATCATTGATGAAGACGGCTATGTGATGAACGAGCCCACCACCGAGGTACTGATCAAGCAAGCCCTATCTCATGCCGAAGCGGGTGTCGATATCGTCGCGCCTTCTGACATGATGGATGGACGAATTGGTCGTATTCGTGAAGCTTTGGAAGCAAACGGCTATATTAATACCCAAATCATGGCATATTCAGCCAAGTATGCTTCCAACTACTACGGTCCGTTCCGCGATGCATTAGGCTCGGCGGCGAACCTGAAAGGCGGTAACAAGGCTAACTATCAAATGGATCCGGCCAACAGTGATGAAGCCTTGCACGAAGTGGCGATGGATATTGCTGAAGGGGCGGATACCGTGATGGTTAAACCCGGGATGCCGTATTTGGATGTGGTACGCCGGGTAAAAAATGAGCTTAAGGTGCCAACCTTTGCTTACCAAGTATCGGGCGAATATGCGATGCACAAAGCGGCAATCGATAATGGTTGGCTAAAAGAGCGCGAGACGGTGATGGAATCACTATTGTGCTTTAAGCGAGCGGGGGCCGATGGCATCCTGACTTACTTTGCTAAGCAAGTGGCCGAGTGGTTAGCGGAAGACGCTGGCGCTACTTTGCCTCCCAGACCGGAAGAGACGGTCGGTTAACTCTCCTTTTATGACAGCGCCCTTGCCCCGAGCAAGGGCGTTTTTTTAGCCTGCCTAGTATAACCCCACAAAATTCAAGGGATCACGTTGCGGTTAATGGGGTTCTGTAGTGAGATCAGTGTTTCGGTGGATTGCACTTCGTCGATGGCTTGTAGCTTGTCAATCAACACAAACTGTAATTCTTCGATAGAGCGACACATGAGCTTAACGAAAATATTATAGGCCCCCGTGGTGTAGTAGGCTTCTACTACCTCGTCGAGCTGATTGAGTTTGTCTAGCGCCGAGTGGTAATCCCGCGCCGCTTTAAGGTTGATACCGATAAAACAGCACACGTCGTAGCCGAGCTTTTTGGTATTGACCAATATTTCCGTGCCTTCGATGATGCCCGCAGCTTTCATTTTCTCAACCCGCACGTGAACTGTGGCGGGACTGACATTAAAGCGCTTGGCCATTTCTGCGTAGGGGACGCGTGCGTCATCCAACAGGGTAGAGAGAATACGACGATCTAGGTCATCTAATTTTGGCAACTCGTTCATTGTTTTAGTCTTTTTGTTATAGCATGGCCAGACTTTTCGTTAACGCGGTTGCTTAGCCACTTCGTTAACGCCTAATGTAGGGTATCGCGTTGTTTAGCAAGATACCAACAATCCAACAGGAAGGGGATGTGGGGATCAGATACATTTTCGGTGGTTTATTACTGCTTATCGCCAGTAGCGTCAATGCCGCACAAAAAGATGTGCTGGTGGTGCATTCCTATCATCCTGGCTTCTTTTGGAATCAGGCGTTGGTTGAAGGGTTGGAAACGGCGACACAAGGCGAAGAGATCACCTTCCAGCATTCCTACCTAGAAAGTAAACGCTACCAATCGGATGCCTATCGCGAACAGCTTAAAGATGTTTATATCCATAAACTGACCAATCATGATTTTGATGCCATTCTCACCACGGATAATGCCGCACTCTGGCTCATCCATGAGCTGCATGAATACGTGGGAGAGACACCGGTGGTGTATGCGGGGCTCAATAACTTTGGTCGTCAACACTACCCCTTGTTGCCCAAGGTCACTGGGGTGAAAGAAGAAATAGACTTACCGCGCAACTTGTCGTTAATGAAGCGCTTACACCCAGATTTAAAGCGGGTGTACGTACTGCTCGATGAGACCTTTTCCAGTCGTCAGTATTGGAATGTGGTGAAGGCTCAGCTGAGAAACGATGGTAACGCGGGTGTTGAGGTTGTCAGGCTATCTAGCCTCTCTTTCCAAGCGTTGCATGACCGCATTCAAGCGATGCAGCCGGGCGAGGCGGTATATTATTTATCCTACTTTCGCGATAAAAATGGCACCTTTCTCGATAGGCTCAGTGGCATCAACTCACTGATCCAAAACGCGCCCGTGCCAATTTATGGTGCGATGAGCTTTATGCTGGGTCAGGGCGTGATCGGGGGCATTGTCATCGATGGAAAAACTCAAGGTCAGCACCAAGGTCAGCTGCTGTTGGATGTACTGGCAGGCAAGCTTCCCCCTGAGCGAGACAGTACTAACCTGATGTTATTCGATTACCCGGCGCTGAAAGATTGGGGCGTGGATGTGAGCGCTATCGAAGACGCTGTGGTGATCAATAAGCCTCAGCCGCTGTGGCTAAAGCACCAAGTTGCGTTTCAAGCCGTGGCATTGGCGGTGTTGGTATTGGGAAGCGTGATTGCCATGCTCGGTGCCAATATTCGCCAGTTACGCCGCAGTGAGTCAGCGTTAAAGCGCCACCGAGCGATGCTTAAAGGCATTTTTGATCAAAGTAACCAGTTTATTGCGCTGTTGGATGAGAACGGAATCTTGGTCTCAGGCAATGCCAGTTTTAATCAATTAATCAGCGTAAGTCACCCTTATCGTGGACGACCTTTGTGGTTTTGGCCGATTTGGCGTAACCCCGCTCGCCTGGAGGAGTACCTCAAGCTCACCGATTTCTCTCAACCTCGCCGCTTTGAGCTTTGCCTCAGTGAAGCGCATCGTGAGGTGATCTTGGATGTAGCCGTCAAGGGGTTTCCCAGCGAAAATGGCCAACGGCGCGTCCTGTTAGAGGCCCGTGATATTACCCAGCGCAAACAAACCGAAGAGAAGCTACAACGAAGCGAAATTGAATACCGCATGTTGTATGAACAGCAACCTGTGATTCTATTAACCATTGATTACCAAGCACGTATTCAATCGCTCAATCAGTATGCCGCTGATCTGTTTGGTTATGACAAAGCCGCCTTATTAGGGCACAAGATCACCACTTTATATGTCGAGCATCAAGTGCCTCCCCATCGAATGATTAAACGCGATCACAACAACCAAGAGCAGGTAWGGCGGCGTGAGATCCCGTATCGTGCGGGTAATGGTCATACCTTGTGGGTGCGTGAAACCGTGCGCGCGATGCATAATCAGACGCAATTGCTGGTGGTGGGCGAAGACATCACTGCGCATCGAGAAATGGAAAACCAGCTGACTTATCAAGCCCATCACGACTACTTAACAGGGCTGTATAATCGTAGCTATTTTGAGCAAAAGCTCGCCGCCGCGCTGTTACAAGCGCGAGAGGAAGATCAGTGTCACGCGATGTACTACATCGATATGGATCAATTTAAGCTGATTAACGACACCGCCGGACATGAAGCAGGGGACGAGGCGCTCAAACAAGTGGCGCAGATTATCCAGCAACATCTGCCAACAGGGGCGGTCTTATCGCGACTCGGGGGCGATGAATTTGGCGTGATTGCCTATCATCACTCGGCCGAACGCGCGCTGACTTGGGGGCACCAACTCCTGGCAATCTTGGCGGACAGTGAGTTTTTCTGGCACGGCAGCCGTATGCGCTTAGCATGCTCATTGGGTATTCGCCTTCTGGATCGCACCGCCGGTTCGCCGCAGCAAGTGCATGCGCAAGCGGATACCGCCTGCTATGCCGCCAAAGACGAAGGGCGTAACCGTTTACATCTTTATCACCCGGATGATGAAGAGCTGCAACGTCGCGAGCAAGAAATGGCGTATGTCAGCCACATCCATGATGCCATTGCCTACGACCGCTTTGATATCTATGCACAGCAGATCGTCGATATTCGACCGGGTAGGCGAGATACGCTCTACATTGAAGCCTTGGTAAGGATGCGCGATACCCAAGGCGGTTGGTTGCCGCCGAGCATGTTTATCCCAGCGGCCGAACGTTACAACATGGCGCATCAACTGGACACTGTGGTGGTGACCAAAACCCTAGCGTGGTTTGATGCCCACCCGGATCAGATTGCTAAGCTGGGTAAAGTGTCGATTAACCTGTCGGGACGGTCGATCACTCAAAAGGATTTTGTCACCTTCTTAATCGCCGCGATTAAGCAAACCCAAGTGCCTAGCGAGTGCATCTGTCTGGAGATCACTGAAACCGCGGCTATTACCAACATGAGCAGTGCGATCGAGCTTTTCTCGCAGCTAAAAGCCTTGGGGTGCGTGATTGCCTTGGATGACTTTGGCGCGGGGATTTCGTCGTTTGGATACTTGAAGCGCTTGCCGGTCGATATCATTAAGATCGATGGTCAATTTATTCGCGATATCGCCACCGATGACACCGATTATGCGATGGTGAAAGCCATTAATGATCTGGCCAAGCAAATGGGGAAACAAACCGTGGCGGAGTTTGTGGAAAATGCACATATTCTCAATAAACTGCGCGCATTGGATGTCGATTATGCCCAAGGCTATCACTTTAGCGTACCCACGCCCTTGGGTGAGCAGGTAAAAAATTGGTCGGCACGTCGAGAGACGATGAAGGAAAAAATCCATCTCTGATATACTCGGCGCATAACCAGCCGCGGAGAGCCAATGTGCAACTCAGTTTGATTTGCGACGCCCCTGACAAATCCGAGCAATTTGAGGGATTAAAAAGAAAGTGGTCACTGACACACACACCTGATTCGTCATTTGCGTTGATCATGACCGCGACACGCCTTGAGCTGCGCAAACAGGATGAGCCTAAGTTAGGCGCTGTGTATGTCGACTTTGTTGGCGGTGCGGTCGGCCATCGGCGTAAGTTCGGCGGTGGCAAAGGGCAAGCCATTGCCAAGGCGGTGGGGCTCAACAAAGGGGTCACGCCACGGGTGTTGGATGCCACGGCTGGCTTGGGGCGTGATGCGTTTGTATTAGCATCCTTAGGCTGTCAGGTGCAGATGATTGAGCGGCATCCCGTGGTCGCCGCGCTGCTCGATGATGGGTTACAGCGCGCCTATCAAGACACTGAGATTGGTACCTGGATGCAATCACGGATGACACTGCTGCATGCCAGTAGTGCGCAAGCACTCACTGATATGGCACAGACTCCCGGGCTACAACGACCTGATGTGGTCTACTTAGACCCCATGTATCCGCACAAGAAAAAAAACGCGTTGGTGAAAAAAGAAATGCGTGTGTTCCAGGCTTTGGTGGGCGCTGACATGGACGCCGATGTCTTGTTAGCGCCTGCGTGCCAGCTCGCGCGCAGCCGCGTAGTGGTTAAGCGTCCAGATTATGCTGAGCCCTTGGCGGCAACGCCACCACACTCTAGTATTACTACCAAGAAAAACCGCTTTGACATGTACATCAACGCAGCGTTAAGTGCGGAGGCGTAAATGGCGAAGTCTTTGTGTAAGTGGCGACGGGGTGAGGTAGAGGCCAACTTAAGTGCGTTAGCATCGATTACCACGCCACCGCGAGCGGCTTGCAGCAAGTGTGCGCGAGTCGCCAGTGAAAAAGGCTACCTCTGTCGCCCTGTGCCTCTTACCAGTGAAAGCACTAAAAAAGCGCAAAAAGCCAAGAATAAAGCGGACAAGAAAGATAAAAAGGGTAAAAAAGCGAACAAAGAAAAAAAGAAAGCGAAAAAACGGAAGGAAAAATAAAGGCTCCATAGCGAACTAGGGAGCCTTAGCGGGCTTAGTCGAGGCCTTTGACCATCAGTACGGTCAGCAGTCCGGTAATGACTGAGATGATCAGGCCAGAAACGATTAGCCAAGGCAACATATCCATCATGTTCTGCACTCACTTCTTTGTTATGAATTGGGGGAAAAGCGAGCATGATTGAGCCTGAGTTTAGCCACATTCTCAATGTGCTAGACGTAGACAGTTAAGCTTAGTAACGATTAGAAACAAGGTGGTGGCAAAGCCATCAATCCGCCCTCGTGGCACATCGGTCTATCAGTACAAAGGGTCCATCATGAGTGTCAATCAAGGAAAAGCCGACGTATCGGTTTGGGATAAAGAAGAAGCCTTAAGCCGGCTAATGGATAGCCCGGCGCTTCTTGATGAGGCTTGCAGTATTTTTGTTGAAGAAAGTGAGCAACAACTGCCAAGCATGGAAAAGCAGCTTGCCAATGCCGACTATGCCGCCTTGGCGCGCGAAGCACATAAGATGAAAGGCAGTGCGGGCAACCTTGCCGCGCTAGAGCTGCATCAGCAAGCATTAACGCTCGAACAAGCGGCCAAGCAGGAGGCTGCTGAACAAGCGGCTGCCGCGTTAGCGGATGTTAAAGAAGGCTTGGCACGATTTTGCGCGCAACTCACTCACTAGTCGCCTGTCTTATCATGCTCGCGAGTGACCTATAAAAAACGCCGTGTGTCGACACGGCGTTTTATTACCAGCCTGTCTTATGCGGTTTAGCGCATGGTAACAAACTCTTCTGACCCGGTAGGGTGAATCGCGACCACACTATCAAAGTCTGCTTTGGTGGCGCCCATCTTCATCGCTACCGCAAAACCTTGAATCATTTCATCAACGGTAAAGCCAATACCGTGCAGACCGACCACTTTTTCTTCATCGCCCGCGCAAACCAGTTTCATCTTACAAGGTTGACGGTGCTGAGTAACCGCGGTGTACATGGCCGCAAAGCTAGAGGTATAGACCTTAACGTTATCATCGCCGTATTTGCCGCGTGCCTCTGGCTCGCTCAAACCAATGGTGCCGATTGGCGGGTGGCTAAAGACCACGGTGGGAACCAAATCATAGTCCATTTTGGCATGCGTTTGGCCGTTAAACAGACGCTCTGAGAGTAAGCGTCCGGATTTGACAGCGACTGGCGTCAGCTCAATGCCGCCATCCATAATATCACCGACACAGTGAATGTGCGGGACGCTGGTGGTCTGATAGGGGTCAACCTTGATGTAGCCATCGGCCGTGGTCTGCACGTCGGTCGCGCCGAGGTTGATTTTATCCGTGGTCGGATGGCGGCCAATCGCCCAAATCAGGGTGTCCGTGTTGTGGGTGGTGCCGTTTTCAAAGGCCAGAGTTAGGCTACCATCACTTTCTTCAGTGACCGACACGGGCACATGTTGGGTGTGAAGGGTAGGGCCTTCTTTTTCCATTACCTCGACCAAGGTGTCGGTAACCATAGGGTCGAAGGTGCGCAGTGGGCGATCTTTACGCACAAACAAGTGGGTATCAGAGCCCAAGGTATGCAGTACACCGGCGATTTCGACCGCGATGTAACCGGCACCGACTACGGCCACGCGTTTAGGCTGCTCGGGGAGGGCAAAGAAGCCGTCGGAGTCGATCCCTAATTCTGCCCCCGGAATATTTGGAATCGTGRGCTTGCCGCCGACTGCAATCAAAAAATGATCGGCTGTGTAGTGCTCGCCATCCACTTCCACCGTGTGGTTGTCGACAAAGCGGGCAAAACCACGGATGACATCGATATTATTTTTGCCCAGTACGTTGTCGTAGGCGTTGTGAATACGGCCGATGTAGGCTTCACGGTTATCCACTAAGGTTGACCAATTAAAGCCTTTTACATCCACATCAAAGCCGTAGTCTGATGCATAGAGGTTAAGCGCTTCAGCGACTTGGGCGCCATGCCACATGACTTTTTTAGGCACACAACCTACGTTTACGCAGGTGCCGCCAAGGTGTTTTGCTTCAATAAGGGCGACGTTRGCACCGTGCATCGCAGCACGGTTGGCTGAGGCAATACCGCCGCTGCCGCCACCGATACAGATGTAGTCGAAATGCTTTGCCATGTCTTTCTCCATCTTATAGGCACTGGGTGCCTCTGGCATTGATATCGAGGTCAGCTTGTCGTGTTTGGCGTCGCTTGTAAAGCCACCATCTCTGACCCATTGCGCCATAGCATACCAAACCGGCACTGAGGCAGCAGTCTCAGAATCATTTTGTAACGCTGGTAATACACCCAGGCAAATGGGGAGGGATTGAAAAGCGCAAAGAGAGACGGCATATACAGATTGTCATTCATATTCCAGGCCTCATAGGGTGAGCGTCTGGTAGCAAAAAGGAAGGCATTATGTCCAACCCGCTACTTCAATTTGAGGATTTACCTCCGTTTTCGGCGATTAAGCCTGAGCATGTTAAGCCGGCAGTGGAAGCCGCGATTGCTGACTGTCGTCAAGCGGTGGATACCGCGGCGGCCGCCGAACAACCAAGCTGGGATACGGTGAGTGTGCCCGTCACCGAGGCGGAAGATCGCCTTGGCCGCATCTGGTCACCGGTCAGCCATATGAACGCGGTGGTCAATAGTCAGCCACTGCGCGAGGCGTATGAGAGCTGCCTGGCGTTGCTGTCGGAATATTCTACCTGGCGTGGTCAGCATAAAGGCTTATACCAAGCATACAAAGCGATGAAAGACAGTGCTGAGTTTGCCGAGCTCGACGTGGCGCAGCAAAAAGCGATTAACGATGCGTTACAAGACTTTGAGCTGTCCGGGATTGCGCTTCCAGCCGACCAGCAACACCGTTTTGGTGACATTCAAAAGCGGCTGTCGGAGCTTTCCTCTTCATTTAGCAACAATGTGCTCGATGCCACCATGGGGTGGAGCAAGCTGATTAACGATGAAAGTGAATTAGCGGGGTTACCCGAGTCGGCGCGCAACGCGGCGAAAGCCCAAGCCGAGAGCAAGTCGCAATCAGGTTACTTATTTACGTTGGATATCCCCTCGTATCTGCCAGTCATGATGTACTGTGATAACCGAGCGCTGCGTCAACAAATGTATGAAGCCTTTACCACACGCGCCTCTGATCGTGGGCCGCAGGCAGGGCAGTGGGACAATACTGAGTTGATGAATGAGTCGCTGCGCCTCAAGCATGAGTTAGCGCGTTTACTCGGSTTTAATCACTATAGTGAGCTGTCACTGGCCACCAAAATGGCGGAAACCCCAGACCAAGTGATGGGCTTTTTAAACGATCTGGTTGATAAAGCGCGTCCTCAAGGTGAGCGAGAGTTTGCGGAAGTGAAAGCCTATGCCAAAGAAGAGTTTGGTGTTGATGTGCTCGAGCCTTGGGATATCCCTTACTACAGTGAAAAACTCAAGCAAGCCCGTTACACCATCTCTGATGAAGTGCTGCGTCCTTATTTCCCCGAAGCACGCGTAATCTCCGGCTTGTTCGAAGTCATGCATCGTGTGTTTGGCATGACCATTACCGAGCGCAAAGGTGTTGAAACCTGGCATCACAGTGTGCGCTTTTACGATATTCATGATAGTCAAGGCACCCTGCGCGGCAGCTTCTACCTTGACTTGTATGCGCGAGAAAACAAACGTGGCGGCGCATGGATGGATGAATGTCGTGTCCGTCGCCGCAAAGCGAACGGCGAGCTTCAAACGCCAGTCGCATATCTAACCTGTAACTTTAATCCGCCAGTGGGCGATGATCCGGCGCTGTTTACCCATGACGAAGTGGTCACTTTGTTCCACGAATTTGGCCATGGCATTCACCACATGCTGACGCAAGTCGACGTGGCGGATGTGTCGGGGATCAATGGCGTCCCTTGGGATGCGGTTGAGCTACCAAGCCAGTTTTTAGAAAACTGGTGCTGGGAGCAAGACGCACTGAGCTTTATCTCGGGGCATTATCAAACCGGGGAAGCCCTACCGGAAGATATGTTGGAAAAAATGCTGGCGGCTAAAAACTTTAACTCGGCGATGGGGATGTTGCGCCAGCTCGAATTTAGTCTATTCGACTTCCGTTTATTCAGCGAGTTTGACCCAGAGGTGGGCCCTCGGATTATGGAAACGCTCAGTGCGGTGCGTGAGAAGGTCTCTGTCGTGCCAACCCCGGAGTGGAACCGTTTCCCACACGCCTTTGGGCATATTTTTGCTGGTGGCTACAGCGCAGGCTACTACAGCTATAAATGGGCTGAGGTGTTGTCGAGCGATGCTTACTCGCGCTTTGAAGAAGAAGGGATCTTTAACCGCGACACCGGCGAGGACTTCCTGAATCATATTCTTAGTCGTGGTGGCAGTGAAGCACCGAAAGACTTGTTTGTACGTTTTAGAGGGCGTGAACCAAGCCCTGACGCCTTACTGCGTCATAGCGGGATCACCACAGCGTAGTGTTGTCAGCGCTTCCATAAAAAAGCCCGCATCATCACGGGTGCGGGCTTTTTATTCACCGATGGGATTAGACGCGACGCTCGTCAGTGAGCACGACCAGGGGTAATCCAAGGCTTGATTGGCGCAGGGC
>NZ_MUET01000032.1:0-30420 GCF_001995685.1 Salinivibrio sp. IB282
AGTCTGATTACCGCGCGGCAGGAGGTCAATGGTGGCAGGATTAACGGTGCTTGACCCCGGCGTATTGAGCTTGGTGCAAGACACAGGGCGCTACGGGGTGGGCCAGCTTGGCTTAAGCCAAGGAGGGCCGGTCGATTGCCACGCATTTGCTTGGGCGAATTATTTACTCGATAACCCCGCAAAGACGCCGTTGGTCGAGATAACCATGGGTCAAGCACGTTTTTGTGCTGACCACGCGATGTCGATTGCCATCACCGGCGCAGACATGCAACCTTGTATTAATGGTCAGCGCGTGGGTATGTGGCAGACCTTGACGCTAAATACGGGTGATGAACTGCGTTTACGCTACGCGCGCCGTGGCTTGCGCGCCTATCTCGCGGTGCGTGGCGGGTTGGCGGTAGATGGCGCATTTGGCAGTGCCGCGACGGTAATGCGCAATCAACTCGGCGGCCTGCATTCCGGATTAGGTGAACAGGCGGGAGGTATGGCGCTCACCAAAGGAGATGTGTTGCCTTGTCGACCGCATGCGCTGTTGCCAAGGGTGCGCGGTGTGCCGACACGTTTTATTCCTGACTACCATGCCCTGACCCCACTGGCGCTTGTGCCGGGGTATCAGTTTGATAGCTTCAGCGCCGAGGCGCTAACGGCATTTTTTGATGGCGAATACACGGTCGATCAGCACAGTGATCGTATGGGCGTGCGGCTCAATGGACCGAGCGTCCTGAGCAAGCAACTGGGAATTGTCTCCGAAGGCATTGCGCTCGGGGCCGTGCAAGTGCCCCCTGACGGTCAGCCGATTGTACTACTTAACGATCGGCAAACACTCGGTGGCTATCCTAAGCTTGGCTGCTTAACCCGTGCCAGCTTAAGCATGTTGGCGCAAACGCGACCCGGTCAGACCGTGCATTTTTATCCAGCGCGGCTGGCGGATGCATCGGCGCAATGGCAGACGTTTGTGCAGTTTTTTGACTGGATCTAGCCCGAAGAAAAATGGATAAATGAGCCTCTGGAAGACAGAGGCTCGTGAAGGGGAGTCTCGCGCAAACAACGGACTAGCGGAAACGGCTAATTTGCTCGAGGGCTTTTTCCATTTGCGCAAAGTCAGGTGACGCGTTTTCTATGGGTCGATTGGTATTATCCATGTATTGATATTGCCCCCCCTGCACCCACTTCTAAAATAGTATCGTCGGTGACTAACGCATAGCCGCTATAGTTTGACGATAACACCCAATCTTGACCGGGGTTGGGTGCAAGCAAGTCATGACCGATCGCGTAGCTGGCCGGATCGGACGTGACGCCTAAATAATGCTTCATCAGGGTGGGCGCTACATCTTGGTGGCTGGTCAGCCGCTTGCCAGTGTYGACTTGTTTGGCATTGATGCCGGGGCCTATCATCGCGAAAGGCACGTGAATTTGTGGGTCAGTAAAATTGCTGTTGTGGCCCCAAAAATTCAGTTGGTTGTCATTCATCTCTTGTCCATGATCGCCAGTGAGCACCAGCAGAGTATTGTCGAATTCTCCGCTTTGTTTTAGCTCCTCAACCACTTGGGCCACCAAGCTATCAACGTAACGTACGCTGGTCTTGTAGCGATTAAAAAACGGTGTCGGATCTGTCTCGTTGTCCAACTTGAGGTAGTTAATTTCATCCAACATCGGCTGATATTTGGGGGTAAAGTCCGCAGGAAAATCATAGCCATGTGGCGCATCGTAAAATAAAAACGAGAAGGTGGGACGGTTGGGGTCACGCTGCTGGTGCCAACGGATCCAATCTTGGGTGAGATCCGCGTCTAGCTCGGCGGGAGAGTCGCCCTCAGAGCCGTTACGTAAATCGGACACCTTAGCAAATACGGTTTGATTGAATTCCGGCTTTTCCAATTGTGTCGCGGTGAACACACCCAGTTGATAATCGAGCGCCTGTAGGCGATCCATCAGCATCGGTGATTGTTGATTGGCAAGAAAGCTGTGCCAATAGGTGCCAGGCATGCCATAAAATAGACCAAAAATGCCGGTTCGAGTGGCGTTCCCCGTCGCGAGATGATGTGAATAGGTACGGCCATCTTGCGCCAGTGCCCAAAGGTTGGGCGTGTTGTCGGCATTGAAGGTATCTGCGCGCCATGAGTCAACCACCAAAAACATGATATTCACCGGTTGCTCAACCTCGGTCGTGTTCAGCGGTGAAAGGGGATAGTTAAGATCGGCTTCGCGATCCACATCCATGGCTTTTTGGCGCGCTAGAGCTTGTTCATCAATCCAGCCGTTTTTGCGCATCATGCTGTTGGCGGTGGCTGGATAGAAAAGTGGCAAATAACGTTTCACCGTTGTCACGGGCTGATACGCATAGGCTGCAGCCCAAATATGAATCCCGTGGGTGGCGAGCAAGGTCAGAAACGTGAGCAGCGCGAATTTTTTGCCGACTTTGCGCTGCTGGGAAAAACGTGTCCGCGACAACCCAGTGAGCAATCCCCATTGCGCCGCGAGGCAGGCAATCACGCCCCCGATCACCATCAGCCAAGTAATGAGCGGGAAGCTAACGATCTGTCCGGCGAGGATCAGATCCAGCACCATAGCATTAATATGGAATCGGTATTGGGCAAACACGATGGTATCAATGAAAAGCGTGATCACACCCACCGAGGCAATCAAGGCGAGCAATGGTTGGCGCAACTTGGTTGGCAGGAGTAAAAGTGGAAGTGTCACCAAGCCAACAATGGCGGCGAGTAAGGCCATTTGGCTAAAGATACTGACCACGATAAAGGTGATGCCAAGTGGCTCAGTGGGAAAACTCGGTAGAAACGCAAAATAGCGGCTGGCTATTGCCATCAATACAAGGGCGTTAATGGCAATAAACCAGCTATGTGTTTGAAGTCGCGATTTAAAAGACATGGTTTCTCATCACAGTTGAGTGAATCAATCGGCAACGTATTGGGCGCGTTGCCGGGTTGTGTATTTAGGTGTATGACTGAATAAGTGGCATGCCGAAGTGATGCCAAAGGGTGGCAAGCCAGACTACACCCGCCAAAAGCAAACTGACAAATACCGCCGCAGAACCAATATCTTTGGCTCTGCCACTTAGCTCATGACGCTCTTCACCCACTCTGTCGACCACGGCTTCAATGGCGGAGTTAAGTAATTCGACGATAATCACTAACACAATGACGCCGAACATCATCAAGGATTCCGTCAGCGGTAATTGCAGCCAGAGTAATACGACTAGCGCCGCAGCCAATAATACAACTTCTTGACGGATCGCCGCTTCATGGTGATATGCCGCTTTTAATCCAGCCCAAGAATAGCCGGTGGCTTTAATGATACGTATGATCCCTCGCGGCTTTTCTGAGGGGGATGTATTAGCGCCCATAAATACATTCTCGTAACAATTTGATCGATAGGCTGGCATTTTACATTTAACCGAGCCAACTGCATAATCGGCGCGATAACTTAATTGGAATTTGTTATGCCTCTGTTTACTCACGCCCCACGCTCCCTGTGTTTTTTACGCCTGTCTGCGATTGGTGATGTTTGCCATGCGGTGGCAGCGATTCAAGCCGTGCAGCGCCATTGGCCACAGACGCAGATCACTTGGGTGGTTGGTAAAGTCGAAGCACAGCTTTTAGCCGGGCTTGAAGGAGTGGAGCTGGTGGTGTTTGACAAAAAGGCAGGCTTGGCAGGCATGCGTCACGTCTGGCAGCAGCTGAAAGGGCGCCGGTTTGATGCGCTAGTGCATATGCAGCTTGCTTTACGCGCTAGCTTATTGACTGTGGGGATCGGCGCGCGCCATCGCGTGGGGTTTCATCGTCACCGAGCGAAAGAGGGGCAGTGGCTGTTTACCAATAAACGGATCCCCGACACCCAGTCGTGCCATGTGTTAGACAGCTTTTTCGCCTTTACTCAATACTTGGGCGTGCCGGTTACGCCGCCGCAGTGGCAACTACCACTTTCTGAAGACGATCATGCCTTTGCCAACGCGCAACTGGGTGACAAGCCTACTGTCGTGATCAGTCCTGCCGCGAGTAAAGATGAGCGCAACTGGCTGCCAGAGCGCTACGCTGAATTCGCCGACTACGTGGTCGGTAAAGGGTATCAGGTGGCCCTGTGTGGTTCACCGGCCGCGCGTGAAAAAACGCTGGCCGCGCGCATTATTGCCGACGCCAACGTGCCGGTGATGAACTTGGTGGGACAAACCAGTCTCAAACAATTGGCTGCGGTGCTCGCGTGCGCCGATGCGGTGCTGGCCCCCGATTCCGGCCCCGCGCACATGGCAACCACACAAGGCACGCCCGTCTTAGGCCTTTATGGCCATAGCAACCCGAAGCGCACCGGCCCTTATAATAATCTCGCGGATGTGGTCAGTGTTTACGAAACTTTTGCTGAACAGCAACATGGCAAGCCCGTTGAGCAGCTAGCATGGAGCACGCGGGTGAAAGGCGATCATGTGATGGCCGCCATTGACACTCAGCAGGTGATCGACGCGTTTGAAACCATGATGGCGACGCAATAAAAAAGGCCCCGCGGGGCCTTTTTGGTATTGGTACCAGTATTAGCTAGCGAGTTGGCGCAGCACGTAGTGGAGAATGCCGCCATGGCGGTAGTAATCCCATTCAACGGCAGTATCGATGCGGACGTTGACGTCAAACTCCATGGTTTTATCATCCCGAACCGCACGTACCTTGAGGGTAGAGGGTTCGCCCTTGATCTCGTCAAAGTCGAACACTTCTGTCCCATCCAACCCAAGTGATTCGACGGAATCACCCTCTTTAAATTGTAGTGGCAACACGCCAAAGCCTACTAAGTTAGAGCGGTGAATACGCTCGAAGCTTTCAGCAATGACGGCTTTGATACCCAGCAAGTTGGTACCCTTGGCGGCCCAGTCACGGCTCGACCCTGTCCCGTACTCTTTACCCGCAAGCACGACTAATGGCGTATCATCTTTTTGATAGCGTTGGGCCGCTTCATAGATGCTCATTTGCTCATTGGTGGGCAAATAGGTAGTCATGCCGCCCTCGGTGCCCGGCGCCATTTGGTTTTTCAAGCGCACGTTGGCAAAGGTGCCACGTACCATCACCTCGTGGTTGCCTCGACGTGAGCCGTAGCTGTTGAAATCTTTTGGCTCAACGCCTTTAGATTTCAAATACTCGCCCGCTGGACTATCTGGCTTAATTGCGCCGGCGGGTGAGATGTGGTCGGTCGTGATCGAATCACCGACTTTGACCACACAGCGTGCGCCTTTAATCGGTTTCATTTCCGGCAGTGCCATGGTCATGCCGTCAAAGTAGGTTGGTTTTTTAACGTAAGTGGAGTCAGGCCATGAATAAATCTCATCTTCAGGCACCGGCAGTTTACGCCATGCGTCTGTGCCGGCAAACACATCCGCGTATTTGTCTTGGTACAGCCCTTCCGTCATTGCGGATTGGATAGTTTGCGCCACTTCCTGCGGGGTGGGCCAAATGTCTTTGAGGTAAACAGGCTTACCGTTTTCATCTTGTCCTAATGGCTCCTTAAGGACATCGACATTCATATTACCCGCCAGTGCGTAGGCCACCACTAACGGGGGTGAGGCGAGATAGTTGGCTTTCACATCTTGGTGAATACGGCCTTCAAAGTTGCGATTACCGGAAAGCACGCTGGTCGCAAGCAGATCCGCCGAGCGAATGGCTTCAGTGATAGGCTCAGGTAGCGGCCCTGAGTTACCAATACAGGTGGTACAGCCAAAGCCAACAATGTTAAAGCCAAGTTCGGCAAGTGGTTCAAGTAGGCCAACATTTTCCAGATAGGCAGGCACCACCTGAGAACCGGGTGCGAGAGAGGTTTTCACCCAAGGCTTGGTGTTTAAGCCTCGCTCACGTGCTTTTTGTGCCACCAACCCTGCTGCCACCAATACGGCCGGGTTCGAGGTGTTGGTGCAGGAGGTGATTGCCGCAATCACAACGGCCCCATGCTCAAGCGTAAATCGCTCACCTTTGTAGTCGACCTCCACTTTACCTTGTTCGCGAAGGCTAGGATTATCGACCGCGGTTTGTCCGCCTTCACTGGCAAAACTGGCGATCAGGTTATTTGCTGCCGCTTGCTCTTTTTCCAACAGCTGATCGAACTGGGCTTTGGCGTCGGTTAATGCAATTCTGTCCTGTGGGCGTTTGGGGCCAGCAAGACTTGGTACCACATCGCCGAGGTCGAGATGGAGCGTGTCACTGTAATCGGCAACGGGTGCGTCGTCATCACGCCACAGACCTTGTGCTTTGGCGTAGGTTTCGACCAGTGTGATTTGCTCATCAGTGCGGCCTGTCAGGCGCATATAGTTGAGGGTCTCATTATCAATCGGGAAGATGCCACAGGTTGCACCATACTCGGGCGCCATATTGGCAATGGTCGCACGGTCRGCCAGCGGTAATTTGGCGAGCCCGGGACCATAAAACTCAACAAATTTACCCACCACACCGCGTTCACGTAGCATCTGGGTGACGGTGAGTACTAAATCAGTGGCGGTAGCGGAAGCAGGCAGCTCACCTTTTAGCTCAAAACCAACCACTTCTGGGATCAGCATGGTGATAGGCTGGCCGAGCATCGCCGCTTCTGCTTCGATCCCCCCCACGCCCCAACCGAGCACGCCTAAACCGTTGATCATGGTGGTATGTGAGTCTGTACCTACCAGGGTATCTGGCATGGCTAACTTGTTGCCGCCTTGCTCTTCCACCAGTACACCCGGTGCTAAATACTCAAGGTTTACTTGGTGCACAATCCCAGTGCCAGGTGGCACCACGCGGAAGTTAGAGAAGGCTTGTTGACCCCAGCGCAAAAACTGGTAACGCTCGCTGTTACGCTCAAACTCAATCTCGGTGTTTTTCTGCAAGGAATCAGGGTTGCCGTAGTCATCCACCATGACCGAGTGGTCGATGACAAGATCAACCGCACCAAGCGGGTTGATTTTGGCTGGATCGCCTTTTAAATCGCGCATGGCGGCACGCATGGCTGCGAGATCCACCACGGCAGGTACGCCAGTGAAATCTTGAAGCACGACACGTGCAGGGGTGAAGTTTACCTGATCTTGCCCAGCTTTATCGGCTTGCCATTGGCAAAGCGTACGAATGTCGTCTGCGGAGACATTCTTGCCATCTTCTTTACGTAGCAAGTTCTCTAGCAGGACTTTTAAGCAGTAGGGTAAACGACTGATCTCGAAATTATCGGACAGTGCGTCCAGGCGGTAGTAGTCGTAGGTTTCACCGTTGACATGTAGAGTACGTCGGGTGTTGAAACTATCTGGGTGTTGAGATGGGTTGCTCACGGATGCCTCCCCTTGTCCGTTATTGTGAATAAGAGAGGCGACCTTGCCTAGAAGGCTGTCGCCTCGCTCGGGGGATTGCTTGATTTTACAGCTCTATTGTAAATGCGATGATGACGAAGTTAAAGCGTTGTTATCACGCTACAACCTATCACTCCCATCGGTCTTACCTTATCTTGTCACGGCAGAGGCTTTTTCCTTCTCGATGAGGGGGGCTGATTGCTCCACATGATGAATCAGGCCACGCGGACGCCCTTCACGGTCAAAAAAGACATTCGGACGATGCTTACCCAGTAGCCGTGTCCACAAGCCCTTTACGGCAGTGATAATCATCAGGCGCAATGGAAATCTTGCGTGAACCTTGTTTGCTGTAGGCGTTGAGCGAGCATCTTGTCCTTGCACATACCAGCGAACCGGGCCGATTTCTTCTTTATTATCGCCTTCAATCTGATAGCAAGCGCTCACCACGCCAACAAAAGGAATATCGGCATGAATGGTWTTGGCGATAGGCGTTTGACAACAATGGGTATACCAGCGGTATAGACCTCGTTCGCTCAGTCTCAAACAGGTTAATTGATCTCGGCCGCGATAAATGCGGAGCTGCGATGGCGTAATTTGTAGCACTTCTGTGCCGCCGCCTGGCTCGAGTTCAGTATGGTAGCCCAGTGTTTGCGCATAGGCCTGGCAATCACTGCAAAAGCACACACAACGTTGGCTTTGTTGTGCATCAATGATCTCGCCTGTCATTTGCCCACATGAACACCGAATGGCAAGACGTGCCATATTATTTCCCCTAGTTGCAGAGCCTATCTCATCAGTATAGCGCGAATTATGTGTTTAGACGTTTGCGATAAAACGGATATAGACCGTCGCAATCACGCGAAAACGTTATCTATAAGATCCTGTTCTATCGGATATGGCAACTTTTCGTGACAGTAAACTGCCGAGAGTGCGACTTAAAATATCGATCATTGCCTTTTGATTGGTGGTTAATGCTAATGTTTACTAGTTGTTAACTTTTGGGTTGGAGGTTTTCAATGGCTTAAAGGGTATTAGTAGGTAATCATTCTGATTGATGGTTTTAAAGTCGACAAATCTAGGGTCGAAACTGGAAATGGTAGGGGATTTAGTTAAACATAACATGTAACGCATTTGTTAATATTGTGCTTGGCAATGGCCCTGGCATCAATGCGTGCTTCGGTACGGATAAAAGGAGAACGCCATGACTACGTCTTCACTACTCATGCAGCTCAATCAACTGGATGATAACGACATCAAGCAGCTTCAACCCTCGTTTGATAATCTCCCTGGCACTTCACATGCAGACGGCGGCTATCGACTTCGTCGTTACTCGGTGGTTCATGTTTTCAATGAAGGTGTCGAAAAACTACCACCACGGCCGTTTATGCAAACCTCGGATATCAACGAGTTCCAAGGCGATGTGGCGAGGACATTTGAAGATATTGAATCAGAAACCGTGCAAAAGCCTGGCTTTCATGCCATGTGTCGCACTTTCCGCGATATGTATCAGTTAAGCGACGGTAACGATATTGAAATCCACCAAATTCGTATTCAGGCGGATGATCAGTCGGTACAAGTCGCCCCAGAGGGGGTTCACCAAGATGGCTTCGATCATATCGCCATTGTGAGCATTGGCCGCGATAATATTGATGGCGGTGACTTTCAGGTATTTAGTCACAAAACAAGCGCCCCGCTGTTTAGTTTGCCGCTGGCACCGGGACAAATGGCAGCACTTGATGACCGTACACTGTGGCATTACGCTGAGCCAATTACGCCCGTGGATAACCAGAAACCGGGCACGATGGATGTATTTGTACTCACAGCAACAAGGAAGTAACGATGACACCAGCAGGCTTTTCACCTCATGCTGTTCGGGGCCACTTTCCCGCGCTCGCCCAAATCATTGAAGGCGAACCCGTTGCATTTTTTGATGGCCCAGGGGGCGCGCAAGTGCCCCGCGCGGTGCTTGATGCCATGGTGGATTATTTAGGGCACTACAACGCCAACCTTGGTGGCCAGTTTTTCTCTGGTCGTTATACCACCGAGCTGATGCAGCGGGCACGGGATGTGGCGGCCGCCTTTGTGAATGCCTCATTGTCAGAAAGCATGGTATTCGGGCCTAATATGACCACCTTGACTTTCTCGTTGAGCCGCGCAATCAGTCGCGACTGGCAGGCGGGGGACGAGGTGATTGTCTCCGCGCTGGATCACTATTCTAACGTGTCTAGCTGGCAGCAAGCGGCGCACGATAAAGGCGCGACTGTGAAACAGGTGCGTGTTGATGAGTCGACATATTCTGTCGATATGACACATCTTGCCAGCTTGATTACCGACAAAACCAAGTTAATTGCGGTGACGTTGGCCTCCAACACCACAGGCAGTTTGGTGGATGTGGCAAAAGTGGTGGAGATGGCGAAAAAAGTCGGCGCCAAAGTGTATGTCGATGCGGTGCATTACGCGCCCCATCACTTAGTGGATGTGCAAGCACTCGGGTGCGATTTCCTTGCCTGTTCGGCGTACAAGTTTTTTGGGCCCCATGTTGGTTTTGTGTATGTCGCGCCTAAGTGGGTACAGACATTAAAACCGTACAAAGTAGAACCTGCGACTAATCAAGGCCCTGGCCGGTTCGAAACGGGCACGCAAAGCTTTGAAGCCATTGCGGGCTTTATCGCCGCGGTTGAGTATCTTGCACAATGGGGCGATCCAACGTCTTCACTAAGAGAAAGACTAGCGGCAAGCTTTGCGCAGTATCAAGCACATGAGCGGGCCCTGTCTGCTCATTTTATTCAGTTGATGCGCGCTTATCCCAAAGTACGTATCTATGGCATTACTGACGATCATCTGCTCGATAAACGTACCCCTACCTTTGCGATGCGTATAGAGGGGGTCGAGCCAGCTGAGGTTGCGCAAGCACTCGGCGCGCAAAATTTTTGTGTCTGGAACGGCCACTTTTATGCGCAAGGCTTGTGTGAACAGCTTGATGTTTTAGACAAGGGCGGTGTGATCCGCATCGGTATGATGCATTACAACACGGTTGATGAAATTGATCGGCTACACCAAGCCTTATTGCCATTTATTAGCGATTAAACGTCTCTTCTATTCTGAGCGGCCATCCTGGCCGCTTTTTTATATTGGTTGGTTAGTGTCAGCGACCTTTATTTCGTTGTAAGAAAAATGTGAAACGTTAGCTGGCGCATAGGCGAAAACGAAACAGAGCGTTAAGATAACCGTCGTTTAACTGCCCAAGAACCCATTCAAAAAGAAAACAAGGCGAGAGAGATGACTGAAGAACAATACGCCTTTTGGCACCAGTACCTTGCGACCCTGCCAACTCACCAGCGGCCAAGTGACGATATGGTGGTAGTCGATACGTTAAGCCACCATACCGTCAGAGCCAATGAAGTCGCGACCTTGGTGAGTTTGAATAAAAAGAAAGCGCACTGCCGGTTGCGTAGTTCTTTGGAAGAGAAAAATGCGGTGATCCCGCAAAAAGGACATTATAAGATTGTCCTTAATGGTCACCAGCGACCCGTTTGCATCGTCAAAACCACACAGGTGAGCTATTGCCCATTTAACCAAGTCAGCGCCGAATTTGCTGCACGAGAAGGGGAGGGAGATGGTTCTTACCAGTGTTGGCACGAAGCGCATTGGGGATACTTCTCCCAGTACGCCAAAACACACGGGCTGCATTTTGATGAGCACTCGGATGTGGTGCTTGAAGAGTTTGAGAAAGTCTATCCACTCTAAAAATTAAAGCCGCGCTGAGCGGCTTTTAGGGTAATTGCTTAACTGAAGGCGTTACTCACCGATATCCAAATTAATCTCATCGGCCCATGGCATGTCTGGCAGGGTATCTAAGTTGGCTTCATAGCGGGACAGGGTAAATTGTCCGTTGTGATTGCTGACGTCGTAGATCTCAACCATTAATGCACAGGCAATGTACTCGATAGCTTCATCGCGTGAATAGCCGGTCATACGTAGGCGCATCAAGGTTTCTGCTACCTTTTTAGGCTCTTGGTCGGCAATCTGGTTCTCAACCACTTCAATCAAATTAGTGATACTGGTACTGGTTTCTTCTTGCATAATGTTGCTCGTTATGGGTGACAATGACGCCATACTAGGAGATGCACGACGAAGAGGCACGGATTTTTGTCAACGGATGCAGTGACTGACTTCATTTAGCTACTTTAATGTGTTAATGATAACCATTATCGAAATGGCATGGCGACATAAAAGGATATGATCATGGCGAAAACACGTATTGAAACAGACAGTATGGGTGACGTTGAAGTGCCTGAGCAGGCTTTGTATCAGGCACAAACGCAACGTGCGGTGAATAACTTTGCGGTCAGTGATCAGACCATGCCCGAAGACTTTATTCGCGCACTGGCGATGGTGAAATACGGTGCGGCACAAGCAAATGAGTCACTGGGGTTGTTAGAGCGTAAGATTGCCGACGCCATTTGTGAGAGCGCACAAGAAATCATGGCGGGTAATCACTTGGATCAGTTTCCTGTTGATGTGTTTCAAACCGGGTCGGGCACCAGTTCGAATATGAATATGAACGAGGTACTTGCTACCTTAGCCTCAGAGAAATCCGGTGAGATGGTTAGCCCCAACGATCATGTCAACATGAGCCAAAGCAGCAATGACGCCGTGCCAACGGCCATTCAGATCAGTACCACGTTAGGCTGCGAGCAAAAACTGCTGCCTGCACTGGCTCATTTGCGTGATGCTTTGCAAGAAAAGAAACAGTCCGTTGGCGATATTGTCAAAACCGGGCGTACCCATTTAATGGACGCCATGCCAGTCACCATGGCGCAAGAACTGGATGCCTGGTCGCAGCAAATTGAACATGCCATGGTACAAATTACCCAAAGTTTGTCGCCGGTACGCGCGTTGGCGCAGGGAGGGACAGCGGTCGGCACAGGGATCAATGCTCACCCATTGTTTGCTGAGCGTTTTGCCGAAGCGGTAGCCGCGCTGAGCAAGACGGGTTTTACGGCAAGTGAGAACCCATTCTTTGCCATTGGCAGCCAAGATGCGCTGGTGGCCCTTCATGGTCAATTAAAAACCACCGCGGTGGCAACCATGAAACTAAGCAATGATTTGCGCTGGATGAACTCGGGGCCACTTGCGGGACTCGGTGAGATCGAGCTGGAAGGGTTGCAACCAGGTTCGTCAATTATGCCAGGCAAGGTCAACCCCGTTATTCCCGAGTCGGCGGCGATGGTGTCTGCGCAGGTGATGGGCAATGACACCACGGTGACGGTGGCGGGTCAGTCGGGGAATTTTGAGCTGAACGTGATGCTGCCAGTGATTGCCGCGAATGTGTTGCAAAGTATCAACTTGCTCGCTGGCGCAAGCCGACTGCTTGCCGATAAAGCGATTCGCAGCTTTAAAGTGAGAGAAGATAACCTGCAAGCCGCGTTGTCTCGTAACCCTATCTTGGTCACCGCCCTCAACCCTGTTGTTGGGTACTTGAAAGCGGCTGAAATCGCTAAAAAAGCGTMTCAACAAGGACGCCCGATTCTCGACGTTGCCGAAGAAGAAACTGATCTAGACCGAGAAAAGCTGGCTGAGTTGCTTGATCCAACCAAACTGACACAAGGCGGTATTGCTGAGTAAAATACGGGGCGAGGCAGACTCGCCCTTTAAAGCATTAATCCATTTTTTTAAGTGCAATGGCATTCATACAAAAGCGTAAGCCAGATGGCTCGGGGCCGTCTGGGAATACATGGCCAAGGTGAGCGTCACAGGTGGCACAGGTGGTTTCAATTCGCGTCATTCCGTGGCTGCCATCTTTATGATAGGCGATGGCATCATCTTGCGCAGGTTGCGTAAACGACGGCCAGCCTGTCCCCGAATCAAACTTTTCATGCGCATCAAACAGCAAGGTGCCGCAGCATGTACATCCATAACGCCCTGGTTCAAAGAGCGTGCACATCCCTGAGCTAAACGCGCGCTCTGTGCCTTTTTGGCGGGTAACACGAAAGGTCTCTTCACTGAGCTGTGCTTGCCACTCTTGGTCTGTTTTCTCAACTCGCGACGGCGGCGTGAGATTACCGTTTTCACTTCGAGCGACGATGTCTTGCCATGTCAGCATGATGTCGTTCCTCTTATTGAACGGGCGGCTGCCCGTGCTACAAAACGCGTAGTGTTATGAATCTTATGGCTCGATGCAAGTAGTACGGTTTGTTTCTCGTGACGCGATCATGTTGATAGGGTGCCAATTCCCCATTTTAGCTCATCATCTTGGTCGTCTTTGACTTGATCTCGATAATCTTCCATATGTTGCTCAATCAAGTCATCGGGTTGTGAGAAGAACGCAATATGGAAAACCGCATCCCCTTCATTCACCACAGGCAGTGTTTGCTGCCCAATGAGAATGCCGCTCTGGGGGGCGATGACTTCAACCTCTTGACTGCCTACTGGATCAGAAATGATACCGATGACTTGTTGCTTGGAGACCATCTCACCTAGGGCAATATGGCTGCGGAATATGCCATCTGCATCGGCACGTACCCAACGGGTTGCTCTGGCTGTGACTGGTTTGTACGGTAATTTCCGCCGCGATTGACGCASCATGCCTAAGTGGCGCATTACGCGTATGCATCCCCTAACGCCTGCGTTAATAGCGTAAGGCTCAAAACGTAGTGCTTCACCGGCCTCATAGGTGATCACCGGAATCTCGATACGCTCAGCTTCGGCGCGTAGCGATCCTTCACGCAATGCGGCATCTACCACCACAGGCGCGCCAAATGCGGTTGCCATCGCCGCTGCCTCTTGATTCTCCAGATTGGCTCTAATCTGAGGCAAATTGGTGCGATGAATGGCGGCGGTATGAAGATCGATCACATGGGTGCATT
The DNA here is from genome assembly GCF_001995685.1 of Salinivibrio sp. IB282. NCBI lineage: Bacteria > Pseudomonadati > Pseudomonadota > Gammaproteobacteria > Vibrionales > Vibrionaceae > Salinivibrio > Salinivibrio sp. IB282. The sequence goes on from NZ_MUET01000032.1 coordinate 14,164, forward strand.
GGCTGATCACTTCATTAAAAAGCTGATACGCCATGCGCCCGGCAATAGAGCCACGTTCTGAACCTGGAAAAGAGCGATTCAAGTCTCGCCTATCTGGCAGATAGCGAGATTTATGAATAAACCCAAACACATTCACCACAGGAATCGCAATTAAGGTGCCATGTAGCTTTTTCGGATCGGTTTTGGCCATGACTTGACGAACCACTTCAATGCCGTTGAGCTCATCGCCATGAATAGCTGCACATATTAACAATGTGGGGCCCGATAATTTGCCGTTAAGTACCTCGATACTCACGTTGAGCGGTGCGTGGGTATAAAGCTTAGCGATTTCCAGCTCTAGGCTGAGACGATCACCTGGGTTAACGGTCTCGCCACCGATTTCGATGGCCTTGTTTTTTTTAGCCCTTCCCACGAGTGCGTGTCCTTTTTGAGTAAGCGTTCTTTTCGATATATTCCACAACCATGCCAGCAACATCTTTTCCGGTCGCGTTTTCAATGCCTTCTAGCCCTGGAGAGGAGTTAACTTCCATGACAAGCGGGCCACGTTCTGAGCGCAGCAGATCAACCCCGGCGACATTGAGCCCCATAGCTTTGGCCGCAGCGATGGCTGTGCGTCGCTCTGCGGGCGTGATCCGAACCAAGGATGCTGAGCCTCCGCGGTGTAAATTAGAGCGAAACTCGCCTGGCTGGGCTTGACGTTTCATTGCCGCAATCACCTTGTCACCAATCACAAAGCATCGAATATCAGCACCGCTGGATTCTTTAATGTACTCCTGCACCAAAATATCGGCTTTTAAGCCCATAAAGGCTTCAATCACACTTTCAGCTGCTTTTTTGGTTTCGGCGAGGACGACACCAATGCCTTGGGTGCCTTCCAGCAGCTTGACGACCACAGGGACACCGCCCACCATTTCCAGCAAATCACCCACATCACCCGGCTTGCTGGCAAACCCAGTATGCGGCATACCTATGCCTTTGCGCGACAGCAATTGCATTGACCTTAGCTTGTCTCTAGAGCGGGTAATGGCCACAGACTCATTAACAGGAAAAACCCCCATCATTTCAAACTGGCGCAATACGGCACAGCCATAAAAGGTGACTGAGGAGCCGATACGCGGAATGATGGCGTCAAACCCCTCTAACTCCTCGCCAGCGAGATGAATCGACGGTTGTGTCGAGTTAATGCTCATATAACAGCGTAATGCGTCAATAATTTTATAATCATGGCCACGTTGTTCGCACGCTTCAATCAGGCGTCGAGTGGAATAGAGGTTTTTATTCCGGGAAAGGATACCGATTTTCATTGTGGTTAGGGCTCCTATTTGCCAAGCAGAAATGAATGCATAGGATCGACAATGACGTTTCCCGTCATTGCGGTACGACCTAACAGCATACGAAAGCGCATGTTATCGCGTGCGGTGAGTGTCATCTCTATGGGATAACACAGTTCACCGGCTTTAAGTGTGGTCTGAATCACATAGCGAAGTTGCTCATGTCCGCCAGAGTCGCGCACGACACGACGCGCAAGCACGGGCGCTTCTGCTTGAATCACATGCTCGTCATCGCCTTGGTGAGGATGGATCCAAAAACGAACCCAAGTGACGTCTCCTTTCTCAAACTCTTCGATTTTGAAGGTATGTAAGCATGAAGTCCGCGCGCCCGTATCAATTTTGGCTTTTATACGCGCAATATTGAGGTCGGGGAGGCTAATCCACTCACGCCAACCTACACACACTTTTTCCGTTGATTGAACCGGCATTGTTATCATTACTCGTTAGTGCTCTGCCTTGCTTTCACCATAGAAGTGATAGCGGTTATTCGTGGTAAGAATCTGAAAAATCGGCGATGATATGTGATAACCATCGCACACTGGAAACGGCACTATCATCGCATATAGGAGACAGCTGAGGGCCCCTGCCGGGGGCGGTTCGCTGGACTGTTGTGCACATGATGACCGTTGAGAAGGAACTACCATGCAAACGAGTGATAGACAAGAAGTGATTGACGATTTGCTATCAAAAGTCGATCAAGATGCGCCCGAGACGATACAAGAGATAGAGCAAGCACACGGTGTGGATAGCCTCGCTCTGTTGTTGGAAGCCTTGCCCGTCAACGATCGTGTGGGCTTTTGGGAACAACTCTCTCCCTCGTTACAACTGCCAGTGTTGGCGGAAATGCGTGATGACGCCGGTGAGGCGGTGATCCGTGCCGTTGATGAGGCACAACTCTATACGCTTTTTGCTGATCTCGACGCGGACACCTTGTTGGAGTTGCAAGATGTGTTGACCGAACCGCTGCTAGAAGAAGCGCTCGGTCGTATGGACTCGGAGCAAAAGCAACGCTATGCCTCGGCACAACAGTATGCGGATAACCAAGTGGGGCATTGGTGTGATCATCAACCCTTAGTGGTGCCCGCCAAAACAAAAGTCAATGTGGTACTGCGTTTACTGCGCCGTGTGATGCCCAAATATTGTGATCATGTCTTCGTTGTCGACAGTCGAGGCATCTGGGTCGGGGCTGTCCCTATTCATAAGCTGTTCGGCGCGGACGGGGTGCTAAAAATCAGTGAGCTGGTCCGTGAGCAGTTCCCCAGCTTGAACGCACGTGATGATATTTATACCAGCGCTGACAAAGTCGCGAGCAGTGAAGAAATCGCACTGCCCGTGCTGGATGACGGTAATATGTTGATTGGGCGACTTGATTTGGGCACGGCTTATGAGATGCAAGCGGAACGGGCAGAAGCGCAAATTATGGCCACCGCGGGCTTGGATGAAGATGAAGATTTATTCTCCCCGGTAATGAAAAGTGCGCGCAACCGTGCGTTATGGCTTGGGGTGAACCTGATGACAGCCTTTCTCGCGTCATGGTTTATCGGTCTATTTGAAGCAACGTTGCAGCAGGTTGTCGCGCTGGCGGTACTCATGCCCGTGGTCGCTTCTATGGGGGGGATCGCCGGTAGTCAAACCCTGACGCTGATCGTGCGAGGCCTCGCGCTCGGGCAAATCTCTAAAGCTAACCTAAAGCCTCTTTTGAGCAAGGAATTTAAAGTGGGGCTGCTTAATGGTGTGCTTTGGGCGCTTGTGATTGGTGCCATTGCGGGTTACTGGTTTGAAAGCTGGGGACTTGGTGCGGTTATCGGTGCTGCGATTGTCGCCAATATCATCAGTGCGGCATTGGCGGGGATTTTTGTGCCAGTGTTATTAGAGAAGCTGAAGATTGATCCGGCACTGTCAGGCTCAGTGATTTTAACCACAGTGACGGACATCGTCGGCTTTGTCGCTTTCTTGGGCTTAGGGACGTTGTTTTTACTGTGAGTTTTACTTGGACGTGATGCGTCGTCACTCAGTTGATCGCTTGATAGCGCGCGTGATGGTCACGAGCGCTATAAAACGATAACACCAATGGTGGTCAATAGTTTGTTTTCGACCAACAGTTGGGCGATATTTTTCAACTCAGATAACAAAATCACTCCCATCATACTTCTGGCAAGTTTTGGCGCTATTCTGCCCCTTTGTTAGGCAAAATAGAACATAAACTTACAAAAAGCCCTTGCGTTGGCAAGGGCTGAGCGGTTTTAACAAAGTAAACCTTAGATCATTGGACGACGAAGGTTTAGGTCCCGATCACGCCACCGTCGTCTTTGGTGATCATGATAACCGAAGAGCGAGGAATGGCGTCACCGCCTGCAGGGAAGTGCGCGCCTGGATGTTGCACGCCCACAAACATAGTGCGTGAGTCGGGCGTAAAGGTCAGTCCTGTGATCTCGCACGATGTAGGCCCGGTGAGGAAGCGACGAATTTCCCCCGTTTGCGTGTCGGCACACAGCATTTGGTTATTGCCCATGCCCGCAAAGTCGCCCTCGTTGGAGTAATCGCCGTCGGTTTGGATCCAAAGACGTCCTGCGCGATCAAAGCCGATACCATCTGGGCTGTTAAACATATTGTCTTTGTTGATGTTATCGGTACCTGCCATTAATCCAGATTGCTTCTCGGGGTGGCCGGCCATCACGAAGATGTCCCACTCAAAGGTCGCCTGAGTATGGTCGCCTTGGGTCGGTGCCCAGCGAATAATATGACCATACGGGTTTTTGGTGCGTGGGTTGGCCGCATTTAATGGCTGGCTGTCTTTCACGCCGCGGTGTTTGTTATTGGTGAGGGTGCAGAAAACATGTTTGTTGTCGGCGTGCACGGCGACCCACTCTGGGCGGTCCATGGTGGTCGCCCCCACTTGCGTCGCGGCTTCGCGGGCAAAAATGAGCACGCTAGCTTGATCAGGAAAGCCGTTCTCTGGCGTTAGGCCATTTTTACCAAAGGTGAGCTCTAACCACTCTCCTTGGCCTTTTAGCTCGTCGTCGCTGCCAGTAAATTTGGCGACATATAAGGTGCCATTTTCGAGCAAATCGCGATTAGCGCTACTTTTACTCGGATCGTATTTTCCTTCAGAGACAAACTTATACAGGTGCTCGCCACGTTCATCATCGCCCATATACACAACGACATGACCATCATCATTCACGGTTAGCGCGGCATTTTCGTGCTTAAATCGACCCAGCGCACTGCGCTTTTTCGGGGTTGAGTTGGGATCCATAGGATCAATTTCGACCACCCAGCCAAAGCGGTGGGGCTCATTGGGATGCTTGGCGACATCAAAGCGTTCGTCGTGTTTGTACCAGTCGTATCCCCAATCGGTATCGCTGATGCCATAGCGCTGATAGGTTTTACCCAAGGTCACGGTTTTTTCGCTGGCAAAATAGCCGTTAAAGTTCTCTTCGCAGGTGAGATAGGTGCCCCAAGGCGTTTCGCCGTTGGCACAATTGTTAAAGGTGCCGAGGATCTTCTCACCCGAGGGGTCAGCCGCGGTTTTAAGCAATGAGTGGCTGGCAGCAGGACCTGTCATTGCTATTTCTGTATACGCGGTAATACGGCGGTTTAAGCGGCCTTGTGGATTCACTACCCAACGACCATCGACTTTTTTGAGCTCAACCAAGGAGACACCGTGCGCTGCTTGTGATTTACGCGCATCATCGGCTGAGATGTTTTCTCCACCGTGCGTAAACAAATACTCATCGTTGATGTACTCGTTATTGACCGCGAGCAAGGCGCGATCATTGGCGAGCGGGAAAAATGTCATGCCATCATTATTGTCGCCAAACTGCTGCGCTTGCGCATCGGCGTTGTTTTGTTGAGAAAACGAAGGGGCATTGGCAAAAATAGGATCTCCCCAAGACACAAGTACATCTGCCTTATAACCCTCAGGGACGCTGACTGTATCAGCGGTTGAGGTGGGGATGGCTTCAAACCCAAGCAGTTCACTTTTGCTCATGCTGCCAGCCACGGCCTTTGCGACAGGGTTAGCGGCAAAAAAAGCGACTGTACTGGCTGCGCCCGCGCCTTGTAAAAAGCGGCGACGACTGACGGCGGCATCAATAAAGCGATTGAATTCGGGTTCTGCGTCCAGCGGACGTTGGTCAATATGCTTGCTCACGACAATTCTTCCTTTCTGTTCGTTATCGTATTTATGATTTAGGTGATAGCGATGCGCTAGAAAGTACATCGCAAAGTCGGTCGAAAGTGTGGCGAGGCAATATGAAAACGCGGTGACTACTGGGTGACAGTCTTGGGACAGTGAAGGAAGCTGGTATCAAGATCACGTATTGGTTGGTACAGACAAATTAGTGTTGGTCAAAGTAATCTTTGCGTCGGATGTATTTATCCATGTAGTGATAAGCGATGGGGCGTGCGAGCCAGCTAAATAAAACCCGCAGCACGCGAATCAGTGACGACGTGTCGGTATAGATTTTGTTTTCATGTAGCCATAGAAGCCGACCGACATGCCAATACAGCAAAGGAATACCGGGTAAGAAGGTAATAATGTCGACATCACAACAGATACGGTAGGTTTTGGTGTGAAAAGGATAGTGCTGCTTAAAGCGCCACATACCGGCAGCGGGTTGACCAAAGGTGACGATGCGTTTAATGGCACTGCTCATTGGTGTTGGAAGCATCGCCGCGGCAAGGACCGCCATCGCGCCGCCTGACGAGTGGCCAATAAAAGAGACTTTTTTGTTGGCCTGGACCAAAGGCGAAAGGGCGGAGCAGAGTTTATCGAGCACCGTATTGCCGTCTAAGGAAGCCATATCCGCGGCATGTGCGACATCAGCAAACTGGCTGGTCGTCATTGCTTGGTAACGACGTTTGTGCTGTTGCCATGGCAAACTTTTTTGTGTCAGTAAGTAGTGAAACCCCCAGTGTACGCAACAATAAGCGTTAGCCATGCGAATACGCTTAGGACCACAGGCACAATTTACCAGCCAGTCCCACAAGGTTTGCGAGCCGCGAAATACCACCACCACATCGTCATCATCTCGCCATAGCACGCGAATAATACAACGCCCCCAGCGATCGTAAATATCGCGTCGCCCACTCGGACTGAAGCCGTACTGCGTGTGATTAAAATAGGCAGGATAAGAGGCGCGGCATAAAATGGCATACCGCTCGTATTGATACCGCTTTAGTCGCTTCATGGTGAACCTTGTGTCATCGTCATGGGCCTAGGCTAGCGAATAAACGTGACGAAATAGCGAAAGCAGTGTGTGATTATCAATCAATAGCTCAGATCTCTGGGCGTGGCCAAGGCATGACTAATAATTAGTAAGAAAAGGCTCGAGATGTGTATCGTAAGTCAGGGCTTGGATTGGCCCTCGGTGCGTGATCAAAAATTCCGCATTGGTGCAATTCCCGACACCGATAATGACTTGTACCAGCAAACGTAAGTCTCTTAACCAACGTTGAGACTGCTCTTGGCTCCAATCGTCACGATACAGGCTCATGTGATAGTCCACCCACCAGTAGGCACCACGAATAAAGGCCTTCATCACTGATTCAGCCGCCAAAATTTGCTCGGCAGTCCCAGAGAAATCAAAATCAGGCGAAATGGGCTTGCCTTGTGTAAAGGCCACATAATTGCGGCAATGACGGAATAATGCGAGCTGAAGCCCTGCAGCGGAGTCATAGTGGGTAAGCGCCAATGTGGTCACGGGGAGGTGTTTAATTGACCGACGGAATAACGCGGCAGTGCGCTTCCCGGGCATAAGGTGCTCAATCGCATAAAACAAATCTAGACTGATAAGCTGATTACTCAAAGCAACTCTTCTCTAACTGATTCAACCGACTCATCCTGCCTGAAATGGCGCGTCGAGTATACAGTACTACGGACTGAAAGGAAGCAATAAACCTTCATTACTCAAGCCCATAACGCGCTTTCAGCTCAGTGACCTTGGCATGATTATCGGCTAAAAATTGGTTAAATTCTTTAATCAGTTCTGGATAGTGAATCGTCGAAAGGTGGTGTGTTCCTTTCACATGTGGGAGGGCATCATCAAATTTGACGGAGCCTTTTTTTAGCCCCATTTGGTCAAGATAAAACTGTGCGACGTCAATATTGGTATAGCCTCCATCAACGCGACCACTGATGACCTTCATTAACAGCGAATCATATTGATAGCTTTCATCAACACGTATTTTCCCTGCGTTGATGCGAGATTGATAAGGATGAGGTGTGAAGCCAGTAACGGTACCGAGTAAACGGAATTCATCCAAAGGCCGGCCATAATATTGGTCAATGACCATGACGCCATTCGTGTAGCTCACCACAGAATCACTGTATGTGACACTGGCATTCTTTTTTATTTTTTGCCCCCAATCTGGACTGTCGGGATATTTTAGATCAAAGGCGCCTTCAACAAATCGACGATCGAGCCGTCTTAACGGTAGCGCTTTATAAACGAAACGGTAGTGATATTCATTGGCAAACATATCCAAAAGCTCTCGGTTAAAGCCAGAATAGTTGCGATTAGAATAGGCTGAATACGGGTAATACTGTGAAAAACTCTGTACGCCAACCACATACGTGGTCTTAGCGCTCACCGGCCATGTAACCGCTAATGTTAACAGTAACGCCCATAGTCTTTTCATCACTGACTTCACCCCTTACCATTTCTACCTCTCTTCATTGTAGCCATTGCGTTTAAACCTGTCTTTGAACCTTATTCTGTTATTTTACAACACCCACTTTCATGCCTTTTTTCTTCCGACGCCTTGGTGTTGAGGAATCATTCGGTTATCGGTCACATTTTACCCAAAAAAAATTGAATGAACATTCGGTATGTTTTATTTTTTCATCTGAACTTTCACTTTTGATCAAAAAACGATGAACAAAAACGAAATTGCGTCGCGTGCTATGCGCCAACATATTCTTTCGACTACGCTAGAAATCGTTGGAAATGAGGGGCTTGCTGCGTTAACGGCAACAAAATTAGGGAAGAAAGCCGGGATCAGTAAAGGGGCGTTGTATCATCATTTTGACAACCTTGATGCCGTCAAATATGCAGCGGTTGATGAATTAATCTCTATGTTTCTCGCCGTGGCCGAGCCTGCCAATTTTGATGATTTTGAGAGTTATCTCGAAGTGACAGGGGATACCTTGTATCTCACCATGCAATGTGAGCCCTATGCGATGAAAGCGATGTATAGCTTTACCACCCAAGCCTTATTTGATGAACAGTTTAGGGTCGCTATTCAGCGTTTTTCACAACATGGGTTAACGGAATATACACGCGCAATTGAGTACTTCTATCAGGGAAAAATCCCGCAGCATCAGATTGATACGGCGATTCGTGTCGTGGATGCGTTTTTCCTTGGAGCGGGGTTGCAAAGTTATGTCTTGCAGGGGGACGATCAGTTTCGTCAAAATTGGGCGTTATTTTCGCAAATGTTACTCACGCAACTGGGTGAGCGATAAGGCGCCATGATGACATGGCGCATAGTCATTGTGTTTAGATTAGCTCTGCGTTGTGGTAGACATTTTGCACGTCGTCGCAGTCGTTAAGCATATCGAGGAACTTTTCAAAACGTTCAACATCGTCGCCGCTGACCTGAGTGTCGATTTGAGGCACAAAGGTGATCTCTTCAAGATCAATCGGCGTGTCGCCAAGAAAGTCACTTAGCGCATTTTTCACTTTGAAAAACTCTGTATGAGGGGCAAAAACGGTAATCACTCCTTCGTCTGCTTCGATGTCTGACACATCCACATCAGCCATCACCAAGGCCTCAAGCGTGCCTTCTTCATCCTCGCCTTTAAACTGGAAAACAGCTTGGTGCTCAAACATATGAGACACCGCACCGGGCGTGCCAATTTTCGCATCGTTTTTCACAAAGCACTGGCGTACGTCCATATAAGTACGGCTGTTATTATCCGTTAAGCAATCCACTATCACCGCGCAGCTACCTGGCCCAAAGCCTTCGTAACGCGCTACTTCATAGTTTTCGCCACCTGTGCCATTGGCTTTATCGAGCGCTTTGTCGATCACGTGTCCAGGCACCTGGTCTTTTTTGGCTTTCTCAATCAAACGACGCAGTGATAGATTGCTCTCAGGATCCGAGCCACCATTTTTAGCACAGACGTAAATCTCTTTACCGTACTTTGAATACACCTTAATTTTCGCGCCCTGGGTTTTCGCCATTGACGCTTTACGAACTTCAAAACTTCGTCCCATTCGGAATCTCTCTTAATAACGCTTACGCAGAAACGGGTTGATTCTATCAAGAGAGTGATCCTTTGTACCAGTCAATGCACTGACCTTGAACAAAGTCAGTGCGATGGGTACTCAGAGAAAATGATGCCGCTCGATTAGGCTTGTTTGCACTGAAATTTTTGCGTGTGGCCTTTTAGTGTATGGGACAGTTCACTGAGATCCTGCGTTGCTTGAGTGATCTGATCCATCGCTTGACGGTTTTCACCTGTCATGGTGTTGATCTCTTCCAAGTTTTGATTAATCTCCGTCGCCACGAGAGATTGCTCCTCTGAGGCACTGGCCATTTGCATCGCCATGTCTGCAATTTCATCCACCGCATTCACCGCTTGCTTGAGCGACGATAAGCTTGTTTCTGCGCGTTCTGAGACATAGTTGGCGGTTGTCGCACTCTCCGAGATAGCTTGTGTTGTGGTGCTGGAGTTATGCTGAAGATTATCAATCATCTGCGTGATCTCACTGGTCGCTTGTTGTGTGCTTTGCGACAGTGTGCGCACTTCGTCGGCGACGACCGCAAAGCCGCGACCTTGTTCGCCCGCGCGTGCCGCTTCAATGGCTGCATTCAATGCTAACAGGTTGGTTTGATCCGCAATTTGGCCAATCGTTTGCAATATGCTGGAGATATCTTCAGCGCTTTGCCCGAGCGCATCCGTTTGCTCTTTGGCGTGATTGAGACGCGTGACAAGATCTTGCATCGCCTCGACAGACTCGGTCACTTGTTGGTCACCGTTATGGATAAGTGAACGCGCCTTTTCGGTAGCATCCGCTGTCGAGGCGGAACTGGAGGAAATTTGATTGGCAGTCGCTGTCATTTCTTCCATCGCTGCCGCCACTTGCTCTGTCCGAGCGTTTTGGGCTTCAAAGTTAGTGAGTGTTTGCACGCTCGAGGAGGATAACTGCTCAGCCGCAGCCGCTTGTTGGTTAGTGGCGCCGATAATATCGCACACCATGGTCGTGAGGTTGGTTGCCATCGCACGCATGGAGCGATAAATCCCCGTTGCTTTAGGGCTTGCGTCAAAGCGCACTCTCAGATCACCGTCGGCAATTGTTTGTACTATCTTGGCCATCTCAGCCGGTTCGCCACCTATTGGGCGGGTAATCGAGCGCGTCAATAGAATAGCAGTGACTACGATCGCAGTCACCGCAATCACCAACACGGTGATAATGAGTCCTTGCAGTTCGTTGAGTGCTGCGAACGCCTCTTTGACGTCCATTTCCGCAATGATTGCCCAGCTGAGTCCACTGACCGTCAGCGGGGCGTAGGCAGAGAGAACGGGATTACCGTTGTAATCATTAATGACATCGATACCGGTTTCGCCTTGCATCGCTCGCTCAACGGCCAGTGTTTCAACGCTGCCTTGCGCAGGTTGCATAAAGGAGGCGAAAACCGACCGATGCTCGGCATCTAAGAAGGAGTCTGAGCGCATCAAGTTATCTGGTCCGACGAGATAGGTTTCGCCTGTGTTTCCCAGTCCATCTCGCTCTGCCATAATCGCACTGAGCTTATCTATCGGGAATTGATAGGCGAGCACACCAATGACGCTACCGTTGTGATAAATCGGCGATGCCATAAACCCTGCTGGCGCGTTGTTTGAGGCGGTGTAGGGTGAGAAATCAATAATCACGGTATCGCCATCTGCTAACGTTTTCGCTTGACGGAAAGCGTCAGCTAGGCCGGACGTACTAAACAGACCCGTTGTTAGCGACGTGCCGAAATCAAGCTCTTTAGAGGCGGAGTAAAGGATGTGGCCTTGGTTTGCTTCGATCATAAAGATGTCGTAGTAACCAAACTTTTCTTGAACATCGCGTAAGTAGGGATGGATGGTTTGATGCGCTTGATCGTACTGAGACAATTGGCCACTGGTTTGATATGCGCCTTTTTCTCCCACGGGGTTGGGGTTGTCGATTAAGTAGGCTTTTTGTAGCGCCACCGTTTGTGGCGTTAGATCGTTCACCAGATCTTGTGCGCTGGGTAGTGTCTCTGTGCTGATCTCATCGAGTGGATCAATGAGGTGACGCTGATAATAGCGGGTCAGTTGTGAGCTTGCCTGAGCGGTATGAGAGGGAAGTGTCTCCATGGCATCAATCATGCTGGCCATGGTGTTGGACACGGAAGGGGTTTCAGCGGTAGTCATTATCTGGCCTTCAGCCGTTTGAAAGTAGCGTGTGACCGCTGATTGTTTTACCTCTCTCAACGCTTCTAGCTGACTAAACGTTTGATGCTCGAGTGACGACGAGGCGGTATGAAGAGAAAGCAAACTAATGATCAACGCGGGGATGCAACCCACACCAAGTAAGCTAACTAACATTTTATATTTGAGCTTCATGATCTCACCTCAATATCGCATCGGATAAAAAATAAGCAGCTTGTTGAGTAAGGATAGAAGCTTTTGGTAAATGTGTATGGGAATCTAGTCTTTTTTGTCTCCTGTTTACAAATTAAAGCCCCGCACTCGGCGAGGCTGGATTAAGGCTACTCTTGGCTTAAATGGCTAGCATAGAGCTTGGGCCTACGGTGTTTCAAGTTCGTCACCGAGCCTCGTTCATGCAGCATTTTGAGCTTGTCCAAATCGACGTCAGCGAAAATCATCATCTCGGTATTAGCATTCGCCTCCGCAAGTGTTGCATCGTGCGGGAAATAGACATCCGAGGGTGAAAATACTGCAGACTCAGCGTACTGGATGTCGACATTATCTACCCGAGGAAGGTTGCCCACGCTACCGCCAATCGCGACATAGCACTCGTTTTCAATCGCTCGCGCTTGGGCACAAAGGCGCACGCGCAAATAACCGTTTTTGGTATCGGTCCAAAAGGGCACGAATAGGATCTGTACACCTTGCTCGGCAAGAATACGCCCTAACTCAGGAAACTCGGCGTCATAGCAGGTGAGAATACCCACTCGGCCCGCATCGGTTTCAATGACTTTGACCGTATCCCCGCCATCGATGACCCAGTCACGTTGTTCGTGCGGCGTAATATGGATTTTGTATTGCTCATCAATGCTACCGTCGCGATGCATCAAGTAGGAGACATTATACAGTTTGCCATTTTCCAACACGGGCATACTGCCAGCGATAATATTGATGTTGTAGGTGACGGCCAATTGCGAAAAACGTTGCTTAATTGCTTGGGTAAATTCACTGAGAAAGCGGATCGCCTCGACGGAGCGCTTATCGGGTGCAAGCCCCATTAATGGCGCGCAGAAGAACTCGGGAAATAGCGCGAAATCTGACTGATAGTTGGCTAAGGATGAGACGAAGAATTCGGCCTGATTCAAAAGATCATCCACTGAGAGCACATGACGCATCTGCCATTGCACGACCCCGAGGCGGACGATGGTTTTTTCAATATCATGCACAGAGGATGCATCTTCTTCATAGAAGAAGTTATCCCACTCCAACAGTGTGGCATAACCTGCAGACTTATCGTCTTCGGGTAAATAGCGATTCATCAAACGCTTAACATCAAAGTCATTAGACAGCTGAAACGAAAGGATCGGATCGTGAACCTCTTTTCTTCTGACTTTATTAATATAATCCGTCACTGAAACACCATTGTGTTTGTGATAACCCGGTATACGACCGCCAGCAAGGATCGCTTTTAAGTTAAGCGCCTGACACAGATCCTTTCTCGCTTCGTAAAGTCGGCGGCCAAGACGATGGCCACGATAATCAGGGTGTACAAACACGTCGAGACCATACAATGCATCCCCTTTTGCGTCGTGGAACACCACCCCATCATCCGTGATAATGTCGGCATAGGTATGCGGCAGCGAAAAGCGGTTGTAGGATACTTTAAGCGTTAACGCGGCGGCGACGATTTTTCCATTATCTTCAATGCATATCTGGCCATCCGGGAAAGCGGTGACCAGTTGCATGATCGTGCTCTTAGGCCAAGCACCGCCGACATCCGGGAAGACGAGATCCATCAACTCTGCTAAGGGCTGATAGTCGCTGACTTCAATGACACGCAGATTCAGTAGCGTGGCGGTGTTCTCATCCATTACACGTTCTCCTAGTACGGGCTGAACGTCCATTATGACAAAGATTGACGCTCGAGATAACGTTTAGGTAGAGAAGGGCTATCAGTTTCCTGGCTGATGGGCGATTGATTGGATGTTGGTGATATGCTGGACGGCGCATCACCATGTTCAGTTAATGCGAATTCAATGCGGTTTCGCCCACGGGCTTTTGCTTCGTATAAGGCGGTATCCGCGCACTCAAATAACTGATTCATGGCGACATATTGCTTCTGACGCTTGATGCCGACGCCGATACTCACCGTAAACTGGATGTGATGGCCGTATTCGGTCGTCACCTGGCATGCCTCGATTTGGCGTTTCAGTTGTAGCGCAATGTCTTGTACGCGACGCACAGACTGACCACTGAGTAGCAAAATAAATTCTTCACCTCCCGTTCGGGCGCAAAACGCGCCTTCTTGTTGGGTGATCCTCTCTAAGTGCTGACTGAAAGCGACCAATACTTGGTCGCCAGCAAGATGCCCATAGACGTCATTAATACTTTTGAAGTTATCCAAATCAGCCAGGATAAGGGCATTTGGTTGATTAGAAAGAAGACGCTGTGCGGATTGCGTCACAAAGGCGCGTCGATTCGGAAGCTGCGTCAAGGTATCACGGAGCGCAAGCTGACAAAGCGTGTGCTCTAGTCGCTCAAAACAAAGGTAAATGAAGGTCATAAACTTGACGAATTCGGCCATCATAAATGGCTAGGGTACTCCCTGCGAAGCTGCAGGGAGGGGAATAGCCAAAGATGCGCAGCATCTCAATGCGGCCTATCCTGCTCTTCGATGTATTGCTTGATCGCCGTTAATGGCGCACCTCCGCACGTTCCTGCGAAATAGCTACGACTCCAAAGAACGTTTTTACTAAATGCGTCAGCCACATCATTAAACTCTCTGCGTATCCTACGAGAGCTAGTTGCTTTGAGTGAATTAACTAACTTTGCGACACTTGGTGTCTTCGGTGATGTCGAAATTAACAGGTGAACGTGGTCTGACTCACCGTTGAACTCCTTCAACTCTGCATCAAACGCCAAGCACAACTCTTTAAATGTAGCTTCTAAACGTTGCAGGTGTAATTCACCAAAGACCTTGCGCCTATATTTGGTGATAAACACGATATGCAAGTGCATTGAATAGCAACTGTGACGCCCTTTATTTACATTGCACACTGATATTGAACTCTCTTGTTTAACATCATATTATATAAGCATTATACGTAAACACACCGATTTGTCATGTTGATACGCAAAGCCTACAAATTCAGATTAGAGCCTACTGCCGATCAGGTAGCTAGGCTTGCTGTGCTTTGCGGTCACGCTCGGTTTGTGTGGAATCAAGGCTTGCGTCACTGCCTAGACAAGCTGGATGCTGGCGAAAAGATCCCAAGCGCCTTTGAGCTTAATAAGCTAGTGACTCAGTGGAAAAAGCAAGAAGACCTAGTGTGGCTCAAGGAAGCCTACACCGACAACTTGCAGCAAAAGCTAAAAGACTTACATGGTGCGTGGATGCGTTGCTTTGATAAATCTCTGGCGGCTGAAAAACCTCGGTTTAAGAAGAAAGGCAAGAACCAAGACTCGATCCGATTCGTCAACTTCAACAAGTATTGCCTGCTTGAAGGTAATCGTGTGAAGTTGCCTAGTAAGCTGGGTTGGGTGAAGTTCCGTAAGTCTCAAGAAGTGCAAGGAACAATTAAAAACTGCACTGTGAGCTTTAAGTCGGGGCACTGGTATATATCCTTTCAGGTTGAGCAAGAAGTAGCTGAGCCAAAGCATATTTCCACATCTGCCGTGGGTGTTGATGTTGGCATATCAAAGTTTGTTGCGCTATCTGACGGTTCGTTCCTAAAGCCGCTTAACGCTTTTCGCAAACATGAGAAGCGTCTTGCTACGGAGCAGCGCAAGCTATCTAGAAAAGTTAAGTTCTCTGCCAACTGGCAAAAGCAAAAAGCCAAAGTTCAAAAGCTACATACTCTCATTGCGAATTGCCGCAAGGACTACCTACACAAAGCTTCATCTCAAATCAGCAAGAATCACGCAATGATAGCGATTGAGGACTTACGGGTATCCAATATGTCTAAATCAGCTAAAGGCAATGCAGAAGAACACGGCAAGCGCGTCAAGGCCAAATCAGGGCTGAACAAATCAATTCTCGATCAAGGTTGGTATGAGTTCAGAAGACAACTTGAGTATAAGCAGTTATGGAATGGCGGCATCGTCATAGCTGTCCCAGCGCAATACACAAGCCAAACCTGCCCTTGCTGTGGTCATGTGTCGAAAGATAACCGTCAAACTCAAGCGCACTTTGAGTGTGTTGAGTGTGGTTACACTAACAACGCAGATATTGTTGGTGCATTAAATATATTAGAGCGGGGACACCGCTTGTTAGCCTGTGAAGTGAGTGGTGCAACAATGCCGCCAGCAGCAGGAACTAGCCACTAAAGCAATTTAGTGTGCACTGTAGTGGCATAGTGAATTTGGCCACCTGATTAGAGGTGTTAATATACGCCTCATCGCATGACAGGTGAAACCATGACCAAACGCACAAGACGTACTTTCAGCGCGGAATTTAAACGTGAAGCCGCCGAGCTTGTTCTCGAACAAAACTACACGATTATCGAAGCAGCTACTGCCATGGGCGTGGGCAAATCC
>NZ_MUET01000033.1:0-29091 GCF_001995685.1 Salinivibrio sp. IB282
TATGTAATTACATATAACAAGACAGAGGTTTTTTCTCGTTTCCACGCTACCGCGTGGGAAAGAGTTAATAAACATGGCTTATCTAACACTTTGGACAATAGCGCACGAAAACCAAAACAGCCCTTGATAGACTAATCCCAAACCTGCCAACTCAATGGCGTGTTAGATGCCGACAACTGACTGGCGGTCGCATGGCAAACACGGGATGGTTAACCTGCTTATCGGCCAGATAAACGCAAAGCGTGCGCGTTTATCTGTGAAATATGCACACTATCCCAAAATGGATAATTAAAAGTGTCGATTAGTCAATCGGTTACAGCTTAACGCTTGGGGATAGTGTGAATACCTGAGTAAAGATATGCGGCGTGCACACTTTCACGGAAAGAGATATGCATGATAGGCGATAAATACTATCTATTTCAGTTGGTTAGATGGATAATAGTGCGTATAACGGTTTTGGGGAATCGCGCGCGCAATATACGATGTTATAACACAGGAACAACTCCAACTCCTTGCTCAAAACGGTTAACTGAACTATAATTTGTACGTTATTTTGTACCATTTTTGGAGTTCAATATGAGTCGTATTCATTTCGATCAAGATATTCAGCCGTTATCTGAATTTCGTGCAGGTGTAGCTTCTTACATCAAACAAATCAATGAGACTCGCCGTCCATTGGTCATCACACAGCATGGCAAAGGTGTAGCTGTTGTTCTCGATGTTGCAGAGTATGAAGCAATGCAAGAGAAGATCGAGTTACTGGAAGAAATGCGTACAGCTGAAGCTCAATTAGCTTCAGGCCTTGGTGTTTCAAATGATGATTCTCGTGCTCAAGTACTGGGGCGCATTAAGAAATGAAAGTAGTTTGGTCTCCACTAGCGCTTCAGAAATTAGGCGATGCAGCGGAATTTATTTCTTTGGATAATCCACCTGCGGCGGAAAAGTGGGTAAACGAAGTTTTTGACAAAACTGAACTACTTGGAAGTATGCCTGAAATGGGGCGCTTTGTTCCTGAACTGCCCAATACTAACTATCGTGAAATAATTTTTAATCACTATCGTATTATCTATAGCTTAAGCCATGAGATCCGCGTACTAACAGTTCGTAATTGTCGTCAAATGTTGTCGGAAGATGACGTGTAAAACTGTGTTATAACGAGTATGTCTTCAATCACTAAATTTTGGCGAGTTTTTTCATCCCACATCACGCTGTCTCTGAGCATCGAATTTAAGATCCCCACCATATTGCGTACTATGAGGCGTTGTAGCTCAAAGCACTGAGTCTATCGATGCACCTCTGTCGACTGGCACAACTGCATCCAAGCCTCGGCGGTGCGTGAGACATAGCGCTCGCCGTGCCAGACTAACCCGAGTTGCCATTCAATCGCTGGGCTTATCGGTTTCACTAGTAATAACTCACTGTCTTCCAAGCTGGCACTAAGGCGCTGGCATAAGGGTGCGGGTAGAAACGCAACCCCTGCACCACTTTTCACTAAGGCGGCTAAAAAATCCCACTGACTGCTACGCGCGGCAATGGTGGGCTGATAACCATGCTCTTCACAACGGGCAATAATCCGATCGCTTAAGGTAAATTCGGCGCTATACAGATAAAACGGCTCGTCTTTGAATGCCTGCCACGTCAGGCTTTTTTGCGTACGCCACGCGGCTTGGTTAGGCAGCACTGCATAGATGGGGTGAGTTTGTAAGGGTAAGCTTTGCAAGCATTCTGGCTGGGTGTCGGTGAGCATGGTGATTGCCACATCAATCTCACCATTGATAAGCGCTTGTTCGGTGCGCCGCCCCCCGTATTCAACAATACTGAGCGCCACATTCGGGTAGCGTTGGCGGTATTCACGCAGCACATTGGCATACAGCGGCCCTATCATCGGTGGCATCCCCAATCTAAGCTGGCCGCGCGCCAGTTGGTTAAGATCGTCCAGCTCGGTATTTAGCTGCTCGAACTCAGCAATAATGCTCTGCGCACGCTGATACACCACCTCACCAGCATCGGTTAACCAAAACCGCCTTCCCTCTCGGTGCAACAATGGCTGACCCACATCTTGCTCAAGGTTACGCACCATTTTACTGATTGTCGGTTGCGTCACATGCAACGACGTCGATGCGACAGTAAAGCTCTGATTTTCCACCAAGGCAATAAAATAGCGCAACGCACGAATATCCATAAACGGCCCTTAAAAGCTAATCGTTAACCATGCCATTTTGGCATAGTTGATGGCGAAAAAAGCAGAGGAACTGGCACTTATTACCATGCGTCACTTGGTTACACTTTTGGCAGCATGAAACAGCCTCTCATTAAGTCTCGCTCACCGCGTTTGATACCTGCTTCTTTTGCCAAGCTCTCCCATTTCGACACGGCTTGGGCGACTTGATGATAAATCTTGTCAGCTGTTTTCACATCGAGTTGAAAGTACTCTGCCACCTCAAACGCTAGGTCAATATCTAAAGCATTATCTTTGTCGTCAATATTTAAGTGCAGACCGTGGGCATGTTGTGTTGAATTGATGTCGTARGCGGGTGACAGTCGCCAACCTGTCGTGTCAAAAATAAAGCCATGATTACGTAGGTGATCGTCACTATTGGCAACCATGATATTAAACAGCATACGTCTCCAAAGCTGTGCCAAATCCGCCCGCGTATTAGAGCCGTTCTGGATAAGAAATTCCGCTAACTCTAGGTAGCTCGCTCCATCATCATTGCCATCGAAATATTCAAGCTGTGTCATTGCTGACGTAAATTGCAGTCTCCTACCGTCATCGGTACGATCAAATCGTTTAGTCAAGAAAATATGGTGGTCTGAACCAATGGCCTGCACTTTACATTCAGCCATATTGATCCCAGAGTCCAAGGCCATTTGGTACACCAAGTATTCCCACAGGCCAATATCATAATCGTCATACCGACTTGGAAATTTTGCCAGCCATAAAGCACCATCGATATCTCTTACAGAAGCTTTCGGCCTAGCTCCGCCCAACGATGACCCTGGCGAGATAAGCATATTTAACCACTTGAGGTAGTCAGGATTATCAAAGTCGGGTTTGTCCTCGATGCCTTGCGCTGCACATTCTAGCTCCGCGAGTGAAGTCATAGCCGGAGCCGCCAGATCGTCATTGTCGTCAAGAAAATTGCCACCATGCTCGGTGCAAAACCTTAAAGCGCCCATTCTAAAAGGGTCATGAACACCGAGGAGATAGTCGGTTTCGTATAATGTGTTCGCTCTACGTCCCTCAATGCGGGCTATAACAGCCTCTCGACGTTGCATCAGCAAGCGCCCCCATCGATCAGGGCAAGAATCCAAGAATATCTTGAAGTTTTTGTCATCTTCAGCGTGCTGCTCGCCACTATATAAATGAAGGCAAGGGTCGATTTGAGAAGCATACTTAGATTTAAGCCAGGTCTTGTCATAGCAAAAGCTGAAATGCTCTTTACCACGGATTCGCGATGCTCTCAGTGTCCCAATAAACAAGGGCGGCTCAGTTTCAATCCAATCGGCGTAGACAAAGATTTCCATTCGTTTGATGCCCTATCGTCTCGTTTTCAACAACTCGATATCTTGCAGCTTCCTACCAAGTTCATCATCGAGCGCGACTTTACCTAGATCGTCTAACAAACCGAGTACGGCTAGCACATTAACATAATGGCCTAACGACACTGTCGGATCGCCTTTTGTGATTTTTCGTAGCGTTGGTTTCGAGATCCCTGTGCGCTGATGCATTCTATCTTGACTGATCCCTCGACGTTTCATCGCCAATAAGATGTTTTCACCCAATTGATGTAATATTTTCATCTGCCGCGGGAACACGGTGGCACCGCGCTTGGGCGGCGCTTCCTTATCATACTTCATCATAATGAAACTAAAACTCGATAGACATTCAATTTATGAAATTATAGTTTCACATCATAGTGAGATCAAAGACAACCCGCTAAGACTCGATTTTGTCAAAGCCAACATGACGGACTGTTAACAAATGAAACTATCAATTATTTTTAAGAAAATATATGAAATTATAGTTTCACTTTTAGTGCCAGGCATGTATGACGAAAAACTGATTCCTCACGGGACTGGGTCGTCGCTAACGCAGCTTTATCGCTCAACAAATCATGCCATTTTGGCATAGTTTAAATAAAAAAAAGTCACTTTATTCACTCTCTGCCAAGACGTAAACTATGAGCCATCTCACAGATTCTTGGCTCGCCTTCGATGCAATTGATTAAAAACGCCTTACTTACCTTATTGCAAGTCTTTGTCTTAGCAGGCATTTGGTTTTTGTCTGATTGGTTGGTCACAACCTTTGCTATTCCACTACCGGCCAACCTCACCGGTATGTTGCTGTTGTTAGGCGCATTAATGTTGAAAATTGTCCGTGCCGATTGGTTGCGCCGCGGGGCGGCGTGGCTGTTAGCCGAGATGTTGCTGTTTTTTGTGCCGGCGGTGGTGGCGGTGGTCAACTACCAAGATTTATTGCTGCAAGAAGGCGGTAAGATCATGGTTGTACTGATTCTAAGTACCGCGATGGTGATTGCGTCAACCGCTTGGGTGGTCGATAAGGTCTACCGTTTTGAGGTTAAAATGGCGCGCCGCCGCAGTAATCATCACCACACGCATCATCCTGATTTAAAACCGGAGTGCTAAGCCATGATGTCTGCTTTACCTACTTGGCTTCATGCCTCGTTATTAAGCGTTACCTGCTTTTTAATGACCCTCGGCTTTTATTACATGAGCAAATGGCTGTATCGCCGCCACCCCTCCATTCTGGTGATGCCATTGTTGCTCGCGCCCTTGCTAATTGTCGCGGTGGTGGTTGGGTTTAACATCCCGTATCAAGACTACATGGCGCAATCTTACTGGCTGCTTTGGCTGCTGGGCCCAGCGACCGTGGCGTTTGCGATCCCTGTGTATGATAACCGCGCGCTCATCCGCCGCCATTGGTTGTCACTGTCGATAGGTGTGACTGTATCGGTGCTGGTCGCGATTACCAGTACTGTGGTGCTAGCGCGGGTGTTTGAGCTGTCTGAACTGCTGCAACGCAGTTTGGCGATGCGCTCAATCACCACCCCTTTTGCCGTAGAAGCCACTAAAGCGATTGGCGGGCAAAGCGATCTCACTGCGCTGTTTGTGGTTCTCACTGGGGTGATTGGTATGGCGATTGGTGAAAGTATTCTGACCGTGATTGCAATTCGCTCGCGCTTAGGACGCGGCGCAAGTTTGGGCGCATCAGCACACGGAGCGGGCACCGCTAAAGCCTATCAGATAGGCCATGCCGAAGGGGTGGTGTCGAGTGTGGTAATGATGATTGCTGGCATGGTCACTGTGCTGCTTGCGCCTGTGTTGGGTCAGCTGCTTTGGTAGGTGATCGCTAAGGGCTTTTCTGCGCTACGTTATCTGTAACAACAGAAAAGTGGGAGAGGATGAAAGTTTCTGCTTGTCGCGCAGGTCTTTATCCTCACCAACTCTAATAACGAGGCGATCATGAAACAGCACAAGTTAATGTGGCGCGTTATCGCGTTTACAGCGTTCAGTTTGCTATCGATAGCAAGTTATGCGGCGGTAAAAGATACCGCCACCACAGACCAAGGCTACCAAAAGGCGACCCTCGCTGGCGGCTGCTTTTGGTGTACAGAAGCTGATCTTGAAAAGCTCGACGGCGTGATTGATGTGGTGTCTGGCTACTCAGGCGGTGAGCTGGAAAATCCCACCTATAAAGAGGTCTCGTCCGGCACCAGTGGGCATATTGAGGTAATTGATGTTACCTATGATCCCAACGTGGTCAGCTATGAACAGGTGTTAGACCAGTTCTTCCGTCATATTGACCCTACCGATGACCAAGGCTCATTCGTTGACCGTGGCCCGCAATATCGTCCCGCGATCTTTTATCGCTCTGAAACGCAAAAACAAACTGCTGCCGATTTTATGGCGGAAATTGAAGCGTTAGGCGTGTTTAAAAAGCCGCTGAAAACCGAATTGATCCCGTTTGAGACATTCTGGCCCGCAGAAAGTTATCATCAGGATTACTACAAAAACCACAGCATTCGCTATAGCTACTACCGCTATGCATCAGGGCGTGACCAGTATCTGGACGAGATTTTTGGTGATGATCGCAAAGACAACCCGGTCACCTTGCGTGAGATGATTGATGCGCAAAAAGCGGAAGAGATGACATCAACGAATACTCGCTACTCGCGCCCCTCGGATGAAAAAATCCGCGCGATGTTGTCAGATATGGAATATGAAGTCACACAAGAAGACGGCACTGAGCCTGCGTTCCAAAACCCGTATTGGGACAACAAGCAAGCGGGAATTTATGTGGATATCGTTTCGGGTGAGCCGCTGTTCTCCTCCACCCATAAATACAAATCCGGTACTGGCTGGCCGAGCTTCACCCAGCCCATTAATGAGCAGTATGTGGTTACCAAGCCGGATAACTCCCTGTTCTACACGCGCACCGAGGTCCGCAGCAAAGTCGCCGATTCGCACCTTGGCCATGTGTTTGAGGATGGTCCCGCACCCACCGGCTTGCGCTATTGCATGAATTCAGCCGCGATGCGCTTTGTGCCCGTCGATAAAATGGCCGATGCCGGTTATGAGGATTATCTCTATCTGTTTGAATAAACCAACCTTTGCGTGATTGGCTGGTAAACCTGCGGTAGAGTATGGCTCTACCGCTTTTTTATGCGAGGCATTGGATGCACACGATATTGATAACCGGATTTGAACCCTTCGGCGGCGAGAGTGACAACCCGTCTTGGCAAGTGGCAAAAGCATTAGAAGGCTGGCAGCCTAATGAGGAGTGCATTGTTAAAGCCGTGCGCCTGCCCTGCACCTTTGCAGACAGCTTACCAACGTTACACAGCGCACTAGAATCGCTCAGTCCGGTAATAGTGATCGCCCTTGGCCAAGCCGGTGGTCGCGCAGAGATAAGCTTAGAGAAGGTCGCGATCAATTATCAGGACGCGCCCATTCCCGACAACGCCGGTAAGCAGCCGCATGGTACGCCAGTGGTACCATCTGGCCCCACTGCGTATTTCTCTACCTTGCCCCTTAACCGTTTAGTGAACGCATTGAACGAAGCGCATCATCCTGCCAGTGTTTCTTACACCGCGGGCACCTTTGTGTGTAACCAGGTGTTTTATGGCTTGATGCATGCGCTGGCTCATCATTCCGAGGTACGCGCCGGCTTTATTCATATTCCCTACAGCCCCGCACAAGCGTGCAAACACCGCGCCCCGAGCATGCCGGTGGCTGATGTGGTGGCAGCGATGAAGATAGCCATCGAGTTGAGTTTATTGGATGATGATGTCACCGCCGTGTGTGAAGGCATGTTGCACTAACGCGCGTTAGATGGCGCTCAGACGATGAAGCTCAAATAATGACGCTTAGTAAGTGGAGCACAGTGGCGGTTACCGTGCTCCTAACCTAATTGCTTAAAACAGCCACTCAGTGACGAGATCGTTGTCAGTCAGCACGCTATCGAGAAAAGCAAACAAGTGCGCATTCATCGGTGCCGTATCAAAGGCGCGAATGGAGGCAGGGTCTTGAATAAAGCGCTTATTAGCGGCCTCACCCTCTGGATAGGCGGCTTGCAGTAAACCTCCAACCGCCAGAGGCGTCAACTCAAGGTGGCATTGAAAGCCATATACCCGTGGTCCGTACTTCACGATCTGGCGCGGACAGCCTTCGCTGCTAGCCAGGACACGACTATTGGGTGTTAGCCCCGGCATATCATGGTGCCAATGACCCACAATTTCTTGCGGCGCAAAGTGCGGGATGTGCTCGTCAATGTGGCCGTCTTCGCTTAACTGGATGGGGAAGTAGCCAATCTCGGGCTCAGGACTTTTCTGATACGGCGCGCCCAAGGCTTCACCAATCAATTGCGCCCCGAGGCAAATCCCTACTACCGCACTGCCTTGTTCAATACACTGCTTAATCAGTGCTTGCTCGCGCGGGCTATCAAAATGTGGGTATTCAGACTGTGGCGTATCTGGACTTTGCGGCCCGCCGAGTACCACCAGCAGATCAATGCCTTCACCGGTTTCCGGCAACGGCTCGCCCCGATACAAATGACTGGTGGTCACATGATAAGCACGCTCATCACACCAATCTAAAATAGCACCTGGGCCTTCAAACGCCTCGTGAATAACAAGATGGACGCGCATTCCTCACTCCTTGGGATTTGTTTTACGCACGATTGCGGCTAAGCATACTATATTGAACGTCGGCCTCAAGCCTTGCCCACTACCAGTGGCGGGCGCGCCACAAACGCTTGAGTCAGCAACTGAAATAGCTGTTCGGTTGTCGGCAGTTCATCTAGGTGCGCAGCTAATGAGGTATGCACCTCGGCCTCAATGCGTTCGGAGTGACCACAAAGCTGATTACACAGCGACACAGGGGCAACAATGTGCTGACAATCCGCATCAATCAGCAGGCACGCTTGCGCCAGCATCACGGTTTGTTTGCCTGCCCCCGCGCCTAAATGAAGAATACGCTGGGCGGTTCCCACCACTTTTTTGTCGGCAATATTGAGGTTGTAGTCACCATCACAATACGATCCGGGCGTGTCACCCACCGTGGTCGTAATGCCTAACTGATGGAAAAAAGACTGTAAAATGGTGCAARAATACTGGTAAGCCGTCTGGATATGATACGGCGTGTTAGCCGGCCACACCGTCAGGTAAGACACGTTAATCACGCCGGGTAGTTGCGGCACCGGCGCCCCACCTGTTCGGCGGCTCTGTATTTGCCAACCTAACGCTGATAGGGCGCGACGCAATTCAGGCGTTTGGGGCCATTTTTGGCCCGCTGGCAGTACCAAGGTTTGCGCATCTGGCTGCCAAAGCAGTAATGCCTCATTGAGTTCGCCCTGCTCTACTCGGTGGATCAGCGCCTGTTCTTTCTCAAATGCAGATGCTACCGACAGCGAGGGATAGCGCAGAATCGTTTTTTGAGTCACCGTCATGCCCTCGCTGTCGTCTCGTTCACTAATTGCGCGATTAACCGAATAAACGCTGCCAAATGCTTGGGTTGCGTTTGTCGTGGTACTCTTCACGCAAGGCATCGATTTGGCGCATGCCTTGTTTTGCTTGGTCGAGGTCACCTTGGCTCAGCGCCGTCTCAATCTCATCCAGGGTCACCGCCAGTTTATCGAACCCTTCCATAAAGGTATCCGCTTTTTCTGGTGGGTAGCTGCCGGCTTTGGCTTGCGCGACCAAGGTTTCTAATTTCGCGACCGGTGCTTGCATGGCTTCAATGCTTTGTGCACTGGCGGCTTCTTTGAAGGTCATTTTCATTTCTTTCATGATCGGCTTAAGCTCAGAGGCTGAAACGCTCAACGACAGCAGCACCGCCATCGCCCCCGTGAGTATGACTTTCTTCATTTTTGCTCCATGTAATTGTTTTTTAGTAATAATAATGCGCCAGTATCTTACTCACTTCTCGGGGTATTGCCTAGCATAGAAGCGTAAAACAATGTAAAGCACTTACACATTCCGCATCCAGATGGTATGATTAATTGTAAATGATAATGATTTTAAGTTAGATAATATGAAACAGCCAAACTATCACCTCGCTCACGTTATCGATACCCAAACCGTCACACCCAATATGCAACGTTTGACCTTACAAAGCGACGCTTTCGCGGCGTTCCCCGCTGACTGTGAAGGCGGCTACATCAAGTTACTGTTTGATAAAGCGGGCAGCACGGATCTGAGCGGAGTAGCTGAAGGCGAGCGCCCCGTGATGCGCACCTACACCATTCGCCGCTTTATGCCTGGCCAGCAGCAAATTGAAGTGGATATGGTTCGCCACCAAATCGAGCAAGCCGACTGTGGTTTTGCCGCGCGCTGGGCACTGAGCGCCCAAGTGGGCGATACCATTAATATTGCCGGCCCTGGGACAATTGCGCCGATTAATCGCGATGCGGATTGGTTCTTTATGGCGGCCGATATGACCGCGTTGCCGGCACTATCAGCCAAGATCAAAACCTTGCCTCGCGATGCCAAAGGCTATGCGGTGATCCAGCTCGATACCGCAGAGGATGCTCAACCACTCGACGCGCCCGCAGGTATGGAGATCATTTGGCTAACTACCCCGACGTTGGCCGAGACGGTAAAAGCACAGCCTTGGTTAGCCGGGCAAGTGTCGGTATGGTGTGCCTGTGAATTTGAAAGCATGCGCGCACTGCGCCAGTACTTCCGCAACGATCGTGATGTTGAGCGCGAATTTATCTACATCAGCAGCTATTGGAAAAATGGCGTGACTGAAGAAGGCCACAAAGTGATCAAGCGCGAAGATGCGGAGAATAATCAGTAGGCCTAAACACCTTTTTTCACCTGCAGTGAGCGTGCTTATCGCGTCTCTACCCGCATAAAAAAGCGCCGATATCGGCGCTTTTCTCGTTTAAGGGGGTCACCCTTTGATTATTTTGCTTGCTTATCGAGCAAGTCGAAGAAGAAGGCATATTCCAATGCATCTTCTTTAATCCGCTTAAAGCGCCCCGATGCGCCGCCGTGGCCGGCTTCCATATCGGTTTTAAACACTAGCGTATGGTTATCGGTTTTCAGCTCTCGCAATTTCGCGACCCATTTCATTGGCTCAAAGTACTGCACTTGTGAGTCATGCAGGCCTGTGGTGACCAACAAGTTGGGGTAGTCTTGCGCGCTGACATTGTCGTACGGTGAATAGCTGAGCATGTACTCATAGTAGGTTTTGTCATTCGGGTTGCCCCACTCGTCATACTCGTTGGTGGTCAGTGGAATCGACTCATCCAGCATGGTGGTAACGATATCCACAAATGGCACATGCGCAGCCACCCCTAAATATAACTCTGGCGCTTGGTTGATGATCGCCCCCATTAACAAGCCACCGGCTGAGCCGCCGACGGCAAACACCTTGTCTTTATCGCCATAGCCTTGCGCGGTCAGCGCTTTAGTCACATCAATAAAGTCGTTAAAGGTATTCTTTTTGGTGAGCTTTTTGCCATCGTCATACCAAGGACGCCCTAGCATTTCAGAGCCGCGAATATGCGCAATCGCAAAGACAAAGCCGCGATCCAACAAGCTTAAACGCGTGGTGGAGAAAGTGGGCTCCATAGTGGCGCCGTAGGAACCATAGCCGTATTGATAGAGCGGATTAGTGCCGTCTTTTTTGAAGCGGTCTTTACGATACACCAAAGACACAGGCACCTGCGCACCATCACGCGCGGTGATCATCACCCGCTCTGACTGGTAGTTGTCCGGATTAAACTCACCCAGCACTTGGTTTTGTTTGAGCATTTCACGCTCACCCGACGCCAAATCAAACTCGTAGTAGGTGCCCGGTGTGGTCAAGCTGGTGTAGTACACACGCACAGCGGTATTATCCATTTCTGCGTTGCCCGTCAGATAAGCCGCATAAGCTGAGTCGTTAAACGTAAGCTGATACTCCTCCCCAGTGGTGAGGTTACGCACCGTGGTACGCGGCAAGCCATTTTCGCGCTGCTCGTACACCAAGTGATTGTCGAACAGAGTAAAATCAACCAACTGCACTTTATCATTTGACGCGATCACATCTTGCCATTGGCTGCGATCGTCACGCTCGCTTTGGTGTACCTTCATCAAGCGGAAGTTCACCGCTTGGTAGTTGGTGTAGATGTAATACCACTCGCCACGCTTCGCCACGTCATATTCGATGCCGGTTTCTCGCGGATAAAACGCTTGGGCAGTAGCATTTGGATCATTGGCATCCACGAGCGATACGCCGCTGGTTTCAGTGCTCGAATGCCAAATAAAGATTTGCTCACCGTCTTTGCTTTTGCTCAAGCCGGTGTAATAGCTGGTATCCGTTTCTTCGTAAATTAAATCATCAGCGGATTGCGGCGTGCCCAGACGGTGACGATACACCTGATACCCCAGCAAGGTTTGCGGATCTTTTTTGATGTAGTAGAAAGCTTGGTTGTCGTTCTGCCACACAATGCTGCTCGAGGCGCCTTCAATTTTATCATCGAGGTACTCACCGGTGGTGAGGTCTTTGACTTGAATGGTATAAACGCGGCGGCTAAGGGTATCTTCCCCATAGGCTAATAGGTTTTCGTTTGGGCTGACACTGAGTTGACCAATGCTGTAAAACTCATGCCCTTTCGCGAGCGCGTTGACATCCAAAATTACCGTTTTGTCGGTGCCGGCAAAGTCTTTCGCTCGCACGTAAGTGCGGTATTCATTCTCGCCTTCCACTTCGCTGGAATAGAAATAACTGCCTTTTTTGACGGGAACCGAGGCATCGTCTTTGACGATACGCCCTTTGATTTCATCGAATAGTTTGGCTTGCATTGGCTCTGTATGCGCGAGCACCTGATCGGCATAGGCATTTTCTTGGTTAAGATGGGCGATCACATCGGGATCTTGGCGTGCATCGTCACGCATCCAATAGTAGTTGTCTACGCGCGTGTCGCCGTGAATGGTCATTTCATGAGGGATTTTTTTCGCGACAGGCGCACTCAGTTCGCCTGGGCTGGAAGCTTTCACGTGTGACTCTCCTTGAAAACTGCACCCTGAGAGCAAAGACACCGCCAGTGCTCCGGTGAGTAAAATGTGTCGGGACATACTTTTCCTTCAGGTTTATTTAGCCATAACAGTAATTTAACAAACAAGCATCTCTTTACTGACCTGAGGACATCAAGCAAGTTCCAATAAACAATCTTCTTTTTATCGTTCGTAAAATGACTCTCATTCTAATGCGTCCAGGGTACAAACATCATTGTTTTTAGCTTTAAACGGCAAATTACCGTGTTTTAGCCGTGTGGGGTTAAATCATCGAGACACTTCGTAGACGTAAAGAATGGCCGCTCGCAACAGCATTACGCCGGCACGAGCATCATTGCCGATTGGGCGGCGACATCAATGCCCTGCCCGCTCGAGACCGTGACGCCCGTCAGCATATCGCGCCAATCATTTTCCAGCGTCATTGAGAGTGATTGCGGCTCCAGGGATTTATTTAACACCAATATGCCTGTCTCTCCCCGTTGAATCACCAACCAGTCATCGGTCGCCTCCAAGACACGCATGGGCTCACCATGGGTCAAGTTATGGAAGGCGATCATTTGCACCATCTTTGGATCTTTCCACGCATTTTGCCAGCGTGGTTGGCCGTCTTCCCTTTTGATACCACTGGTATCAAGATCGGTATAAATCAGTGGCACGCCACCATCACGCCCCAAGATATATGCGTAAGCCAGCCACTCGCTCGCTTCGTCCATCACCAAATCCAAGAAAACCTCATTGTTGGGAATGTCATGGGTAATGGCAAACGTAATTGCACGCCCTTTCGATAAGGCTTGGCCGAAGCAATAAGGGTCAATCAATGATTTGAGGCTGCCTTGGTTGGAAAACGCCTGATAAAGCGTTGAGAACAGCGGAAAGTCGTAGGCACCTAAACATGTTTCTTGTAAATAGGGAGCCAGAAAGAGTTCATATTCTTCTTTGCTTGCGCCACCGTCGGTGATGATTTCACCAAAAATATGCGCATCATGGGTAATATCATCGGTCCACACGCGTTTGAGGTGTTCTAAGGTCATGTGCTTGGCCGCATCAATCCGAAACCCTTTGACACCAATTGCTTTCAACGCCTTAAGGTAAGCACGTTGCTGCGCGATCACATGATCACACACTCGCAGTGTTGGTAACCCTGGATCGCTGGGCCCACCGCTAATACGCCCATTTTGCACTTGCCAGGTGTCCTTCCAATCTTGTATGCCAAACGCATCAACGAAGTCCTGCTCAGTAAACAGTGGCTGAGATAAATCACCGAACAATGTCAGTTCGCGATAGCGCTCTTCATGCGCTTGATAGGTTGCCATCACCGTTTGGCTGGGATAATTCAAGTCAGTGCGAGCGTGCGCTTCATTGGCCATATGATTGAAAACCACATCGACGTACGTAAACACACCAACACGGTTTAACGCTGCCACCATGGCTTTGAAATCCATTGTGTTTCCGAGCGCATTTTCAATGACACGATAATCTTGCGGCTGGTACCTAAGCCACCAGCGTTCATCTTGCTCGCTTTTCATCGGAGGGGACACCAGCACCGAGCCATATCCTAACGCCCTAATCTCCGCCGCGCGCTGGGCAATATCCGCGTACTTCCAATCAAAAGCATGCAAGATAACGTTGGCTCTTGATGATTGGGTGTCTTGTAAACCGTTCATATCTTCCTTATCGCGTTCGCGCATCACCGTGTTTCCGTTGTAGATGGGCTTATTCAATGATCAAAATTATAAACGCTATATACGTGCCGCCCTCCTCCTTTGTCCGCTTGTGTAAGGATGATAAGTAAGGCGTAGTGGGTGTTTAGCTAAGGGACAAGCACGCTCGTTACCCAGTGTACCGGACTTCATAGCGATTAGGGGAAAGCAGCGTTGGGCCTTCAAGTGGGTTAGCTACCCGCTTTGGCTAAGGAATAGAGCGTAGGGGGAACACTTTGAACGTGTTTTTTCCTCCATGCTTAGCCTGATAAAGCGCATCATCAGCTTGGGCTAACAAGCAATCAATATCGAGCGCTTCGGTGGTGGTGGTCATCCCGATGCTGGCAGAGAGGGTCATTTCAAGCGCTGAGCCACTGTTTTGAACCGCGCGGAGCAGTTCTGCCGATAACTGTTGCGCACTAGCACTATCACAGTAAGGCACCACGACCGCAAACTCTTCTCCCCCCAAGCGTCCGACAATCCCATTATCATCAACGACTTGCTCAAAATTCTCAGCACAATGTATCAGTACTTTGTCGCCGACCGAGTGGCCAAATGAGTCATTGATGGCTTTAAAGTCATCCAAATCAATCATCAACACACTGATTGGAAAAGCGGCGGTCTCAACACGCCGTTTCGCTCTCGCCAAAAAGGCGCGGCGATTAAACAGTCCGGTTAAGCTATCTCGAGTCGCTTCGCGTTGGAGCTTCTCGTGCACGCGCTCCAGCTTATACAGAAAGATAATCAGGGTGTTAATCACGCTATAGGCGATGCCCGATAGAATCAGCCCTGCTTGTATTAGCGAGGTACCCAGCAGTTGCGTAAATAGATCAGGATAGAGATGGGCAAATGTCGCTCTGCCGACATAAGCAGCACTGAATCCCCCCATCACCATCATCAGCCAACGCTTTAAACGCTGGCCGCCGGTGTTCGTACTACTCACAATGGTTCGTGTCATCAGCCCTAACTGCATACTGACGATCAAGCTCGCGTAAACCACGCGACTCCCGATGTCATCAAGGTGCGATGCCATAAATATCACGGACAGGATAACAGGTAGCATCAACTGCCAACGCGGTACGTCGCGCGCAAAAATTTGTCCCAGCGCCCAATGGCTAAACGAAAAGGCCACTATCACGCAAGCATTATAAAAAACGATCCCGATGTAAGGATGAAGGTGCGGGCGGGCAAATAAGAATAGGTTGCTAAAACCATGGATAAACAGGGACACTGCCCACCCATTGATACCAGGTTCTTTACGGTTTTGTACCAACAAAAAACCCGCTAGCAGCCATTGGATTGCAGTCAGCGTAATGAGCAGTGTCGGTGCATCAAGTTTAAACATCAGCGATATGTTAATTAGGGCGCACTTCGATTTTACCACTTTATCCGTGGCCGTTTACCGGTAATCAATGTGCGCGGCTTCAATTTATGGCGATTAATCTTTATGACAGTTTCGGCGCGCTTGCGCTATTCACCGATCGTGAGCGATAGGATTAGTTACGGTACAAGACTTTAATGATATGCCAGCCGAATTTAGTTTTTATCGGCCCAAGCGGGCGCAATAACTCGCCACTGAAAACGGCTTTATCGAAAGGCGGTGCCATGTCACCGCGGCGAAATTCGCCTAGATCACCGCCTCGCTTACCCGACGGGCATTGCGAGTGCTTCTTCGCGAGCGTTTGAAAATTTGCCCCTTTTTTAAGCTGATCAAGCAAAGAGGTTGCTTGCGACTTATCCTTCACCAATATATGAAGCGCTGCTGCTTTCTTGGCCATCGAGCTATCTCATCAAATTAAAGCCGCTCAGTATACCGGATTTCTGTTACTAGATAACAGCCATAATAAGGCGACCACAATCGATGCAGAGGGAGTGAGTCTAGGCGAGAGAGGCGTTGCGCGAAAAGCCGGCGAAAATTCATTAGGGGTGGAAGGATAAAATAGATAAAAGTCCCCCTGTCCGGCCTTTTCGCTGCCAGCTCTATTCAGTTTCGTCATAACCAAGTGCGTTTAATTTCTTTCCGCCGCCATGGCTAAAAAATCTCTTAAAACGCTGATTTGATCGCATTTTGATGTAAAAAAACAGATTGGAGAAAGCAGCGTTTATCATCACAAAAAGCATCAAAAAGAGATCTAAGTCACACTGCTGGCACATTGATATTCATCTGACTTTAATATTTACACCTCTGATGGTTAAGCTGTCTGTATTATCTGCTATTTGTTTAAAAACATCGGCAGATGCTTTTACGGGTATAGGAGAGACAGGCACGTACTGCCACCTCACTCGATGAGAAACAGATCTCAATCACACTCTCGTTAACCACGAGTGAAAGCTAATCCACATATCGGAGGGACATGATGTCCATTTACAGCCACCTTAAGCAATTGACTGCAATTTCATGCGTTGCCGCCGCACTAGGCTTCTCAGCCATGGCCAATGCCGACACTTGGCGTTATGCCCACGAGGAGTACGAAGGTGACGTGCAAGACGTCTATGCACACAAGTTCAAGGAGTATATTGAGGACAACTCTGAGCATACGCTGCAGATTTATCGTTTCGGTGAACTCGGTGAATCCGACGACATCATGGAACAAACGCAGGCAGGTATCCTTCAGTTTGTTAACCAATCACCTGGCTTTACCGGTTCGTTGATCCCAGAAGCAYAAATCTTTTTTATCCCTTACCTGATGCCGACGGATATGGAAACCGTGATTGARTTCTTCCGTCAGAGTAAAGCGGTGAATGAAGACTTCCCAGAGTTGTATGAAGAGCAAGGTCTCGAGCTGCTCAAAATGTATCCTGAAGGCGAGATGGTGATGACAGCGGACGAGCCTGTGACTGAGCCTGCCGATCTTCAAGGTAAGAAAATTCGCGTCATGACTAACCCACTGCTTTCATCGACGTATGAAGCCTTTGGTGCAACGCCAACGCCATTGCCATGGGGTGAAGTATACGGTGCACTCCAAACCAATATGATTCAAGGTCAAGAAAACCCAATTTTCTGGATTGAGTCAGGCGGTTTGTATGAAGTATCACCTAACTTAATCTTTACGCACCACGGCTGGTTTACCACYGCCTCAATGGCAAAYAARGACTTCTTTGACGGCTTGTCGTCCGACGAGCAAGCGATGATCCGCGATGCCGCTGACTATGCATTTAACCAAACCGTTGAACACATCCGCGGCTTGGCTGATGAATCACTCGAGAAAATCAAATCGTCGAGTGATGAAGTCACTGTGACTCGCTTGACTGATGCGCAAATCGAGAAGTTTAAAGCACGTGCGCCACAGGTAGAGGAAACCTTCTACGAAATGACTGGCGAAAGCGGCAAAGCCCTTCTTAACCAGTTTAAGAAAGACTTGGACGCTGTTACTAACTAGTCGCTAATCACTCAGGCACCGTGTCACACGGTGCCTGTTTTACCTGAGGAATGCGTAATGACCGATTCCGACTCTCTCACGTAYCACTCMGAGCTTCCTGGCCTTCTTGGCAAATTGGATACCCTGATTTGTAAAATCGAGTCCTTCATGTTGGCCGCTGGTGTGCTCCTAATGGCCCTGAATACCTGTGTTAACGTTATTGCACGCTTTGGTTTTGGGCAGGGCTTGTTTTTTTCTGGCGAAATCAATCGTATTTTAATTGTTTTAATCACCTTTGCAGGGATTGGCTACGCAGCGAGACATGGTCGCCATATTCGTATGTCTGCGCTGTATGACACTCTGCCTTTCAAAGGCAGAAAAATCTTAATGACAAGCATCGCGCTGATCACAGGCCTTATTATGCTGGTGTTGGCGTATTTTTCTTATCAATACATTGTCTCYGTTTATGACCGCGGTCGTATCTTGCCAGCACTTGGCTTCGAGATTTGGTGGATTTATATCTGGGTACCACTAGGCTTTATCGTCACCGGCATTCAGTACGGGTTGACTGTCTATAAAAATCTCACCTCGCCCGATGTTTACCTCTCCGCTGGCGTCCTCGATGGTTACGCTGAGACAGAAAGTGAAGTTTAAATAGGCACCTACCACTATGGCCATGACGTTAATGTTCATCATGATTGTCTTGCTTGTGCTTGGCTTTCCAATGATGGTCCCTTTGATTACTGCCGCGCTAACCGGTTTTTACATGATGTTTGGCGGCGTGGGTCAAATGGACACGTTTATTCAGCAAGTGCTGGGAGGCATCCGCCCTGCCTCACTGATTGCTGTTCCTATGTTTATTCTCGCCGCCGACATTATGACGCGGGGGCAATCCGCTAACCGATTGATTGATATGGTCATGACCTTTATTGGTCATATTCGCGGCGGGTTGGCGATCAGTACCGCCACCTCGTGTACCCTGTTTGGTGCCGTGTCTGGCTCAACACAGGCAACCGTGGTGGCCGTTGGCTCGGCATTGCGTCCAAAGCTGCTTCGAGCCGGTTATAGCGACTCTTTTTCGCTCGCGTTAATCATCAACTCCAGTGATATCGCCTTTTTGATCCCCCCCAGCATCGGGATGATCATTTACGGGGTGATCTCAGAAACCTCTATCGCCGAACTGTTTATCGCTGGGATCGGCCCTGGATTGATGATCCTGACCTTTTTCTCGCTCTACTGCTTGTATTACGCCACTGTCCACAAAGTGCCGACTGAGCCTAAAGCGAGCTGGAGTGAGCGGATTACCGCCACCCGAAAAGCCTTGTGGCCACTGATGTTCCCACTGATCATCGTCGGCGGGATTTATGGCGGTGTCTTTAGTCCCACAGAAGCGGCCGCGGTGTGTGTGCTTTATGCGATGATCTTGGAATTTGGTGTCTTTCGCTCACTTAGCAGCAAAGATGTGTTCACCATCGCACGCTCAACAGGCTTAATTACGGCTGTGGTCTTTATTCTGGTCGGCGTGGGCAACGGTTTTTCTTGGATCATTTCTTTCGCGCAAATCCCGCAAACTATTCTCGAGGCAGTCGGGATAAGTGAAATGGGTCCGATGGGCGTGCTGGCCTCTATTTCCATTGCCTTTTTTGTCGCCTGTATGTTCGTTGATCCGATTGTGGTGATCCTGGTGCTCACGCCTATATTTGCACCTGCGATAGAAGCCACTAGTCTTGATCCTGTGCACGTCGGGATTGTGATCACCTTACAAGTGGCGATCGGCTCAGCAACGCCTCCGTTTGGCTGTGATATTTTCACCGCTATTGCGATTTTCAAAAAACCCTATTGGGAAGTTATCCGAGGAACGGGGCCATTTATCGCCATGCTGCTTCTATCAGCCGCGCTATTGGTGATGTTCCCGCAGATTGCGTTATTCCTACGTGATATCGCGTTTGGGTAACTAAACAACAGGAGTAATTGGATGTTTAAACGAATATTGGTTGCCGTCGATGGCTCATATTCTGCGTTAAATGCGTTAGATAAAGCGATTGAGTTGCAACAACTCACTCATGCTGAACTTTACTTATTGTGTGTGTTTAAACATCACAGTTTGTTTGAGGCGTCACTATCGATGGTTCGCCCCGATCGGTTGCAAATCCCAGATCAGACCCTGAGCGAGTACGCGCGCAACATCGTTGAGCAAGCCAAACAACATGCGCTAGAGAACGGTGGCGAGAGTGTGCGAGGGTTTGTCAAAGGCGGGCGCCCTTCCAAAACCATTATTAAGTTTGCGAAAAACAAAGAGGTAGATTTGATCGTGATGGGCGCGCATGGCACCCACTCAGACAAAGACGGGATGTTTCTTGGCAGTGTCTCCCATCGTGTGGCGGGGCGGGCACATTGCCCTACGATGGTGGTTTAACCGCCTGTGATGGCGTTTTTTCACACGTTGTCGTTCACACCCAGTCATCACAATAAGAAAAAGGCCAGCATCGAGAGATGCTGGCCTTTTTTCACTGTTTCCAGCGCTTTTATTGCATGTGGAAATAATGACTATTCAGTACCAGGTGAACACCGATAGAGGCCAAGTAACCGAGCATGATCACCGGTGCCCATTTTAGGTGGCCAAAAAAGGTGTATTTGCCGTGGGCTTGCCCCATCAGCGCGACACCAGCCGCAGAGCCAAGGGACAATAAGCTCCCCCCCACACCCGCTGTTAACGTCACCAATAGYCAGTTACCGTGGGACATCTCAGGGCTCATGGTTAATACCGCAAACATGACCGGAATGTTATCCACTACCGCAGATAAAACCCCTACCAGTGTATTCGCCCAAATAGGATTCCACTCGAGATACATCACATTCGAGACGAGCGATAAGTACCCAATCAAGCTAAGGCCGCCAACACACATCACTACCCCGTAGAAGAAGAGCAAGGTATCCCACTCGGCGTGGGAAATGCGGCGGAAGACATCAAAGGGTACCACTGACCCCAGTCGACGTAATGCCGCTTCGTCATTCTTCGCCTCAGCGATAGCACGTTTACGCGCTAACGAGCGCGGCAGGGTGCGGCGCAGATAAAAACCAAAAAACTGCAGATAAGCCAATCCCATCATCATCCCCATCACCGGCGGGAAATGGATAAAGCCATGGAAAGCAACCGCCGTAGCGATAGTGAGCAAGAACAAGACCATGATGCGGCGCGCGCCCCGCTTTAGCTCAACATGCTCTTGCATCACATCCGGCTGCGTCCGCGGGATAAAGAGCGACATGATAAAGGCAGGGATCACGTAGTTGACCACAGACGGAATAAACAAAGCGCCGAATTCGGCAAAGGTGACTTTGCCCGCCTGCCACACCATCAAGGTAGTGATATCGCCGAAGGGGCTAAACGCACCGCCGGCGTTTGCCGCCACAACAATGTTGATACAAGCCAGATTAATAAACCGAGGGTTATCACCGCCAATTTTTAGCACAATGGTACACATCAGCAGCGCAGTGGTAAGGTTATCCGCCACTGGCGAGATAAAGAACGATAGGATCCCAGTAATCCAAAACAGGCTTCTCAAATCGTAGCCTTTACTCAAAATCCACGCTTTCAAGCCATCGAATAAACGCCGTTCTTCCATCGCCGAGATGTAGGTCATGGCCACCAACAAAAACAGCAATAGCTCGGCATACTCCAACAGATTGTGCTCTAGCGCGGCATGCGCCGGTGCCATATTGCCCCATTGCGAGTAGGCAAAACCAATGAGCAGCCAAATCAAGCCCGCCGCCAGCAAAACAGGCTTCGATTTTCGCAAGTGAAGCTTTTCCTCTAGCATCACTAAGCTGTAGGCAACCGCAAAGATTGCCAAAGACGCATAGCCCACCCAGGACTGAGTTAAATCCAGCCCTTCTCCTGTCGTAGCGCCAAAAGCCGTTGGCGATACCATCGCCAACGCCGCAACCAAACGCTTCATCCTTGAGCCTCCAAATGTTGTT
The DNA here is from genome assembly GCF_001995685.1 of Salinivibrio sp. IB282. Classification (NCBI taxonomy): domain Bacteria; kingdom Pseudomonadati; phylum Pseudomonadota; class Gammaproteobacteria; order Vibrionales; family Vibrionaceae; genus Salinivibrio; species Salinivibrio sp. IB282. The sequence continues at coordinate 21,568 of NZ_MUET01000033.1, forward strand.
TCCTTACTTCTGATATGACAATTACGTCGTGTTAATCAGCCTGTTTCCGACTGTTTATTGACCGACCACCCACCATAGAGACACATCGCGTCGCCTCGGCGCAGTGACACCTTTCTCACCATTAAAAGACAGTTTAAAAAGCGTGCTCTGTGGCAATCGTGCAATGTATCAATTATTTATTTTGCACGGATAGAACACCGCAGAACAAAAACGAACATAATATTAACAAATATGGCGTTAACGTCTATTACTAAGCACGTTTCAATCGTAAAAAAGAGGTGACATGGGTTACTGTCAAGATTAATAATATCAACTTACTCGTTGGTAATCGCTGTCATAGTCGGCAAAAATCGACTAGATTTAAAAAAAAGTGAATGATTTTAGTCATCCTCATTGAAAAAACCAAAAAATAACACTTACACAACATCGCAAACGCATCATTGCTATCTTGCTGGGATGCACAGTTCGAAGAAGGGAGTCACTATGAAAGCACCTAAACTCGCGGCCGTTGTCTGTGCGGCTGCGTTGTCAGTGGGAACGACCACTTCCACCCTGGCTGAAACAGCGCGTGTCGCCGTCTCTCAGATTGTGGAGCACCCTGCGCTTGACGCCGCCCGCAATGGCCTATTGGATGGCCTGATTGCCAAAGGTTATACCCAGGGCGAGAATCTCGATTTTAAATATCAAACGGCGCAAGGTAACCCCGCGATTGCTGTGCAGATTGCCCGTCAATATGTTGGCGAGCAGCCCGATGTGCTAGTGGGCATTGCCACACCGTCAGCACAAGCGCTCGCGGCCGCTACCCGCGATGTACCAGTGATTTTCACCGCCGTGACCGATCCTGTCGGCGCAAAGCTGGTCAAAAACATGGATGCCCCTAGCGGCAATGTAACAGGCCTGTCTGATCTTTCTCCCGTTGCACAACATGTCGCACTGGCCAAAGAACTTTTACCCAACCTTTCTTCTATTGGCGTGGTGTACAACCCAGGCGAAGCAAACGCCGTCACCTTAGTTGAGCTGCTAAAAGAAGCCGCTGAGCAACATGGGATTAAAGTGATCGAAGGGACAGCACTAAAAAGTGCTGACGTCCAGTCAGCCGCACAGGTCGTGGCGACACAGTCTGATGTGATTTATGCCCCAACAGACAACACAGTCGCTAGCGCTATTGATGGCTTAGTCGCCGCTGCTAACGCAGCGGACACACCAGTTATCGGTGGCTCGACGTCTTATATTCCCAACGGCGCAGTAGCGGCATTAGGCTTTGATTACTACTCGGTTGGGGTACAAACCGCAGATTATGTTGCCGCGGTGTTGGAAGGCAAACCGATTTCATCATTGCCAGCCAAAGTGGCGGAAGGATCAGACCTTGCTGTCAATCGCGCAGCGGCTAAGAAACTCGGCCTTGAGGTRCCTGCGTCTCTCTTAGATCGCGCCTCACGCATCGTAGACTAGTTTGTATCAGTCTTGGAGTAGTAAATGACTGCAATTGCGTTCTTCGGCACCTTAGAGGTTGGGCTGATCTATGGCTTGGTCGCACTCGGAGTCTATCTGACATTCCGTGTTTTGGATTTTCCCGATCTGACCGTTGACGGCAGCTTCCCAATGGGCGCTGCCGTGGCAGCAACCATGATCGTTGCCGGCTATAACCCATGGTTAGCAACGGCCGTGGCCATTTTGGCCGGTGGATTGACAGGGCTCGTCACTGCCTTTTTGACCGTAAAATGCGGCATCCTCAATTTGCTCTCGAGTATTTTGACCATGATTGCCGCTTTCTCTATTAACATCCGTATCATGGGGCGCCCCAATATCGCCTTACTCGGGGAAGAAACCATCCTCACACCATTTGAATCACTGGGGATTGCCCCAGCGTATCTTCGCCCCTTAGTGGTGGGTGTCTTGGTGATTATTAGTGGCCTCCTCGTGATCCGCTTATTAGCCAGTGATTTCGGCCTTGGGCTACGCGCCACTGGCGTCAATGCACGCATGGTAAAGGCGCAAGGTGGAAGTACCGCGATGTATACCTACTTTGGCCTGGCGTTATCCAACGCCTTTGTCGGCTTTGCCGGGGCGTTATTTGCACAAACCAATAGCTTTGCTGATGTCACCTCTGGCGTCGGCACCATTGTGGTGGGGCTCGCCGCGGTGATATTGGGACAAACGCTGATCCCTGGGCGTAAAGTCTGGGTGGCCGTTATCGCGGTTATTTTAGGCTCTATCCTCTATCGTCTCGCCGTCGCATTCGCCTTATCGAGTGGCATGTTTGGCTTGCAAGCCTCTGACCTCAACTTGGTGACCGCGGTACTGGTTGCCGTCGCATTGATTGCACCCAAAATGCGCCAGCAATATCAAAAGTCGAAACGTGCCAAGCAGGCGGAGGTGTCAGGATGATCACGCTTAACAACATTCAAGTCACCTTTAATCCTGGGACCGTGCTGGAGAACCGCGCGTTACGAGGCGTCAATCTCACGATTCCTGAAAAAGAGTTCGTCACCATCATTGGCTCCAATGGCGCGGGGAAATCGACCTTGCTGGGGGCAGTGACAGGGGAAACCCCGATGATTGGTGGTCAGGTTATGATTGACGACATCGATGTGACGAAAAAAGCCGTTCACCAACGTGCCACCCTCGCCGCGCGAGTGTTTCAAGATCCACTTGCAGGCACCTGTGCCTCATTAACCATTGAAGAAAACTTAGCCCTGGCCTTTCGGCGCGGAAAAGGGCGTGGCTGGACACGTGCGCTGGGCAGTAAACGGCGTCAATTATTCCAAGAGCGCATTGCGATTTTGGGGTTAGGGCTAGAAGATAGGCTCGGTGACAGCATCGGCCTGCTTTCAGGAGGCCAACGCCAGGCGGTCAGTTTGGTGATGGCCACTCTATCAGACAGTAAGCTCTTACTGCTTGATGAACATACTGCCGCCCTGGATCCACGTATGGCGGCGTTCGTGATTGATTTGACCAAAACCATCGTCAATGAGTTTAACCTCACGGCGATGATGGTCACTCACTCAATGAAAGATGCCTTGGCCTGTGGCGATCGCACCGTGATGTTACACCAAGGCAATATCGTCCTCGACGTACACGGGGATGAACGCAAGAATATGGATGTCCCACATCTCCTGGAAATGTTCAACAAAGTGCGTGGCGAAACCCTTGCCGACGACAGCTTGCTGCTCGGCTGACACAGTCTTTCACTTCAAGGACAACAGGCGGCGCTTATTCCCGAATAAGCGCCCAATTTTCTATTCTGGTTGCCAGATTTTTCGTGATAGCCAGTCTTCCATGCTAGGGTAGCGGTATCTTAGTAAGGGACTGGCTATGAACATTAAAAGCGTTCTGCTCGCTTTATTAGTGGTGCTGATCTGGGGCGTCAACTTTTCCGTCATTAAAGTTGGGCTGGAAACCCTCCCACCCATTTTGTTTTCAGGATTACGATTTTTTATCGTCGCCTTGCCGGCGGTATTTTTTATTCCGCGTCCTAAGGTAAAACTTTGGCAACTATTCGCGGTGGGACTGAGCCTGGGCGTGATTAAATTTAGTTTGTTGTTTATTGCCATGCAGGACGATGCCTCAGCGGGTATCGCCTCGTTGCTATTACAATCACAAGTGATTTTTACCATTGCGTTAAGCGCCCTGCTCCTTAAAGAACATATTACCTTGCCGCAACGCATCGGACTTGCTGTTGCCTTTATCGGCTTTGGGCTCTTCTTCGTCACGTCAACGGGGAGCGCAACACTCACAGGGGTGGCGATGATTGTTGCCGCTGGCTTTTTCTGGGCCATCGCCAACATGGTGATGAAACAAATGCCAGGCGTCAACCTGATGCACTTTATGGTTTGGGTCAGCTTAATCCCACCGCTGCCACTGTTTGCCCTTTCGTACTGGTTTGAGAGTCATCAACCTCTTGCGCTATTACAAGCGACACCGTTATCCGGATGGATATCAATTGCTTATGTGGGTTACTTGTCTACACTGGTAGCGTTCGCTATCTGGGGATGGTTACTCAACCAGCACACCTCGGCCTCGGTCACCCCGTTTGCGCTATTAATCCCGATTGTCGGTATGGCGGCCGCATCGATCGGGTTGGGAGAATCCTTATCGCTGATTGAGTGGATTGGGGCGGCCTTGATTGTTACTGGCTTGAGCCTGTCAGTATTGGGTCGGCGCATTGGCCGCTGGTTGGGACTAAAAACCCGTGCCAGACCTACTTCTGCGCTGTAAGTGATTTACTCGGCCACCACTGATTAAGCAACCTGCCACCCAACGACGGCTGATACCGCCAGCAATAATCAAACATAGCCATTAGGCTGGGATTGCCATATTTGGACAGGCTGACGGCATGAAAGCGATTGTGGTTGGCTTTCAGTGTCTCAACCTTGTTGCTCATCGCATCCGATTGCTTAGGCGCGATAAAATCTGACACCACCACTAGATCGGCGTTTTGATAGCGATCGCTTTCCATCAGATTGAGCGCTTTATCAATGACTGGCGTCATATCTGTGCCGCCATGAAAACGGTAGGAGAGAAAGCTCATCGCTTCTTGCAAACCACGCTCACCGGTTAACTCGTAGCTAATATGGTCAGTGGAAAACAGCATCACGTAGCAGTCTCGGTGCTCGGTGGCGGCAATTCGCATCAGCACGTACGCGAGGGCTTTAGCACACTGCTCTGGAAAACCACTCATTGAGCCTGAGGCATCCACGGCAATGATAAACGGCCCTTTCTTTTGTTCCGGCTTAGATTGACTCGGCGCCTGTGTCTCGACTTTTTTACGACGATAAGCCTTACCGGAAAACTGATAATTGAGGAGCTGTTTGTCGACCAGTTGCTTGTAAAACACCACTTCAAGCGCTGGATCCGCGAGCAACACTGCTTCATTGGGCAACAAGCGATCAACCCGATCACTTTGGCAAATCCCCGTGATATCGTCCGGCACATCCACCTGACGCTCTGGTTTGGTTTTCAGGGTTTCATTGGGCTGTTGGCTGGGCCCAGAAAGATTCACCTGATTGGCCATGCGCCCGAGTTGTTCCGCAATAGCTTGAAGCTCCGGGTTTTTCTCTAGAAACGTAATAAACCGTTTAAGCAAGGTGACGTCTTGCTGCGAAAGAGAGCTTGCCGCCATATCCCACAGCCGCCCCACTTTGCTGATATCGCCCGACTGATCGACACCATCCATTTGCTGATAGGTGGCTATGCGCCGATACAAGTCTTCAAGTAGCTTTTGTTTTTGCGCCTCAACACTGTCGGACTGATTTTTTTGTATTTCCGCTTTTAAATGCGCATGCCATTTGTTGCAAAAGTACGACTGAAACATCGGGTCGGCGTGCTGAGCTTGATGGGCGGCGAGCTTTTCCGCCTGCGGATAGAACGAAGAGACCGATTTTAACTGACTCAGTAAGGTATCAATCTCTTTTTCAAACGCGCGCGCGGTTTTTTCGGTGGCCTGCTCGTAGTATTGAATTTCTTGCTTCAGGGAGGCTGACAACCCTTGCTGCACCAGCTTGCGTTTTGTTTGCCCTCGCCAGCGGTGAAGCTGTTTTTTTACGGCTCGCTTAATCGCAGGGCTTCGTTCCGTCAACACCAGCAACTGGGGGTGAGACATCAACTCTGTCATCGCCGCATCCAGTAACCCAGACTCGGCGAGCATCAACCCCATGTTCAGGCTCTCAGCACTCAGCATGGCTCGCCCCTGAGAAGAACTCACCTAAGCGCGCTAAACGATTAACTTGGCGCTCTAGGTTATCGATCTGCGTTTTAACCTCATGTTCAACATCCACCAAACTCGCTGATGCGATTTCCAGCAGATCCGGTTGCGCAAATAAATGCGGTAACCCAGCATTGAGTTGACTGCGCGCGCGACGAATTAAAAACTGTGCGTGTTGCAATTGCTCAAGCGCCTGATCGGTTTGTTGCTTCCAATCTGCTAGCTGCGATTCGCTGGGATCGTTAACCCCCACCAAGGCCATCGGCACCGGCCGATTAGCGATATCTTTAATGACCAAGGCGTGCTGCGCATCCCACTCTAACGTGAGCCGGCACAGGTGATTGTTTTTATTCACATAGCCATATAAGTCTGTGCTGCCTGTTTTTAACTTTTTCTCAATGTCGGACGCATCGAGATATACCCAGCGACTGTCACCTTTTTCTTGCTCTGACACCGATGGGTTGGCCCGAAGTAGGACAAAACGCACCAAGTCTCGACTTTGGTTGACCGTGAAGCGAGGCGACTGACTCACGTCAATCATTGCTTTGCGCGTGAGTCCAGCGGTGGCCGTCTCTTGTCTATAGGTCAGCGCCTCAGCCGTATCTTGCTCAATCTCTTCTAACGCCACTTTGACGTCATCGATCAAAGCGAGTACTTCTTGTTGATCGAACAGCACCTCTTTGGCAAATGCCTGCATCACGGTTTGCACCACATCGCGCGATTCTGGGCTATGCCATAGACAGTCTTCCAGTAACAATAAGTCCAGTGGAGCGACTTCGTCACGACCATTGAAAAAAGCGGCCGCTTTTAGCAAACGCACTGCTTTTTTCCACCGGCGATCCGACACATAAAGCTCACTTGGATCGAACTGTGATTGCTCACTGCCGGCATTTTCTACCCGTTGTTTTAGGGTGTAGAGTTTTTCGAATATCGCATCGGGCAGATCCAGTGTGGGAATAATGGTCTGCCAATGCTGATATTCTTGATGGCTAATTTTCAACTTATCGGCCACCGTTGCTTCATCCTGGCTGGGCTCGGTAAGCATCAGTTTGAAGTTTTTCTTCTCTTGGATCCGATTGACGAACACTCGTAGCAACATGCGATCGTACAAGGCATCGAGCCCACTGTCCGGCTCGGGTAATTCGTTGGACGCAGTCACCAATAAACGCATAGGAACAGGATAAACATGCTCGCCATTTTTGAAGGTGCGTTCGTTGACCACGGTCAGCAAGGTGTTGAGGATCGCCGGCCCTGCTTTCCATATTTCGTCCAAGAAGACCACGTCGGCATTGGGCAAATAGCCATCGGTCAAGCGTACATATTTACCTTCATCTTTCAGCGCCTGAATCGAGAGCGGGCCAAATACTTCTTCCGGCGTGGAAAATCGAGTCATCAAGTATTCAAAAAACTGGCTGTTATCAAATGCCTCAATCAATCGTTTAGCGATATAACTTTTCGCAATCCCGGGTGGACCCAGTAAGAAGATACTTTCACCGGCAAGCGCGGCCAACAAACACATCTTGATAGTATGTTCGCGTTCGTACACGCCGCYAGAAAGCGCATTGATGAGGCTGGCTATACGTTCAGGTAGCAAAGCTCGTTGACTGACGGTGGCAAGGTTTTGAGACAAGTGATACTCCGATTTTCATCGCTATATGGGGTATGTTTGTGCTTGATAACCTCGAAGCGCTTGTTGGTTTAATCATGGCAAGCCAAGCGCTATTTACCATTAACCGGCCGACTAACCGCACAAAAAACACACTACTATGTAAAATAATATTAATTAATGTATCGATATATCATTAGCACACTTGTCAGAT